>NZ_JAWDHA010000026.1:0-52285 GCF_034190895.1 Virgibacillus sp. M23
CCACGGAAAGGGAAGTGGGCAGCCGGAGTGGTGGTCAAGCAGTAGCTATTATTCCATAATAGCTACTAGAGGAAGCGTAAATCTGAGCATTTAGTGATAAGGACTGAGCGAATTTTGCTCAGTTTTTTTAATCTTGGCAGTGCCCGGGTTTCTAGCCATAGAATGGTACGTATCACACATCGGCGTCTGTCAAGTACTCAAGGGTTAGTTGTCTGTTATCCCGGACGAACGATCGAACCGCCTAGCGAATTCCCGCTAACTATTCGATCGTAGTTTCGTTGCTTTTTCTCTCACTAAACAATTATTTACAAGCACGCTAAATTGTTAACATTCCATGACAATTCAGATTTTTTTAACATGCATGTTTAGTCCACGTAATATAAAGGTAAAGACTAGCAGAACTAGAAGTAAAAAGAAAGGGGATTCAAACATGGAACAACAGGAACACCACGTGGAAGTAAATGGATTACCGCGAATTGGGGAGCAGGCACCTGATTTTCAGGCTAAAACGACACAGGGAGATATCTCCCTTCGTGACTATCAAGGGAAATGGGTTGTATTGTTTTCCCATCCATCTGATTTCACACCAGTTTGTACGTCTGAATTTGTTGCCTTTCAGGAGGTATATCAACAATTACGTGCACTGGATACGGAATTGATTGGTTTAAGTGTTGATAGTGTTAGTTCGCATATTGCCTGGCTGCGGAATATAGAAGCGAACTTTCAGACGACCATAGAATTTCCTATCATTGCTGATCTAGATCAAAAAGTAGCGACGAAGTACGGTATGATTATGCCAGAATCTACGGGCACAGAAACTTCACGAGCTGTTTTTGTCATAGATGAGAAGCAGACGATTCGCGCACTCATTTATTATCCACTTACAACTGGACGGAATATGAATGAGATTGTTCGCCTTGTAGAAGCATTGCGAACAACGGATGAATATGGTGTATCGACTCCAGCTAATTGGCAATCAGGTGACAAGGCCCTTGTCAAACCACCACAAACAAAGCAGGAAGCAAATGAACGAATGAATGATCAGGACTATGATTGCGTTGATTGGTATTATTGTCAGAAAGAAATGAAGTAGAAAAAGTTCCCCGGCTCTCCTTAGTCGGGGAATCTCCTAATAGTTCGTTTGTTAGAAATGTATGGAATAGAAGGAGGTTATTAGATAGATGTATTTAAAATACTTTTATAATTCTTCCTTAGCGCAAGCTTCCTATATGGTAGCCTGCCAGTCAACTGGAGCAGCTGCCATTATTGATCCAGCAAGGAATATCGATGCATATATCAATCTTGCTAATGAGCAGGGGTTTCATATTTCCGCAGCGGTGGAGACACATATTCATGCTGATTTTGTATCTGGTGTCACAGAGCTATCTCGGCGTACGGGAGCGACGATTTTTTATTCGACGGAAGGACCGAACAATGGAGGGTATGATTGGGATGATTGTTTAACCGTTCAAGGATTACGAGACCAAGACATTATAACGATCGGTAATGTCCAACTCAAAGCAATACATACTCCTGGTCATACACCAGAACACATGGCATATGAGCTAACAGATAAGGCGACAGCCAATTTGCCAATGGGGATATTTACGGGTGACTTTGTTTTTGTAGGAAATGTAGGTCGCCCAGATCTTCTTGAAAAGGCGTTAGGTGTGAAAGACTCTGCTGATAAAGGAGCTCGGCAGCTGTTTAAGTCGCTACAAAGGTTCAAACAATATGCTGATTATATACAGATTTGGCCAGGTCATGGAGCTGGAAGTGCATGTGGTAAAGGTCTTGGCTCCATACCTACTAGTACAGTAGGATACGAGCGAATGTATAATCCGGCATTTCAGTTTACAGAGGAGCGGCCCTTTGTGGACTTTTTGCTTCATGGCCAACCAGAACCACCCGCTTATTTTGCCAAGATGAAAGCAATAAACAAAAGGGGAATGACACCGTTAGCCAATGTGCCTGCCGGTGTAGAATTTCAATTACAGGGAGACCGTATCGCAGAATTAGCAAAAGACAAGAAAAATATAGTCATTGATACTCGAAATGCTATCGATTATGCTAATGCTAGTCTTCCAGGAACAATAAACCTTCCATATCCCGGGTTATTTGCTGATTGGATAGGTAAGCTCGTTGATTATGAGTCCAACATCTATTTCATAGCTGAGCCATATCGCTTTGATGAATTAAGAGAAATCGTTATAAGCATTGGTATGGATAAGCTTAGGGGGTTTTTCTCTACATCGTTAATTCAAACGGCATCCAGTCTACGTTCGTACCAAAATCAATCACCAACAGAGATTGAACGAAGGTTTCAAAAGAATGAAGTGCAAATTTTGGATGTGCGTTATCAAGATGAATGGGAGGAAGCACGCATTCCAGAAGCAATACATGCTTCGCTGCCACATGTAAAGGAGCGACTCAAAGAGCTGTCCACAAGTAAGCCGATAGCTGTTCACTGTGCCTCTGGAAAGCGTTCTGCGATAGCCGCAAGTATATTATTAAATGAAGGCTTTGAAGTAATTAATATACGAGGCGGAATGCAACAATGGAAAAATGAGGATTTAGGTTGGACGAAATAGGATAGTAAAACGATTCCTTCCGTCAAGTCTTTGAAGAAACAAGAGAGATGCTTGACAGGAAGGGATTTATCCTATAAAATGACTGAAAGTCAGTCAAGAGAAATGAATACTATGAAAGGGGCGGTGATATGGATAATAAAAAGGAAAAAATTACGAAGTCTGCTATTCATGTGTTTCGTGAAAAAGGGATAGAAAAAACAAAGGTTTCCGACATTGTAAAAGGCGCAGGCATCGCACAAGGAACCTTTTATTTATATTTTCCCTCGAAACTTGCAGTTATGCCTTCAATTGCTGAAGTGATGGTAGAACGAATCGTAGAAGAAATGGGGCGAAAAGTAAATCGAGAAACGGCATTTACGGATCAATTAGGTCAAGTCGTCTCCATTATATTTGACCTGACAAAGGAATATCGGGAAATATTTGCGCTGATTTTTGCTGGATTAGCCTCAAGTGACTATTTGAGTGAGTGGGAAAAAATCTATGAGCCTTATTATGCCTGGATGCAAGAATTTCTTGAGCAACCAAAGGCTGCCAGTAAATTACGAGATTCGATTGATATTAACGGAACAGCTAAATTACTAATTGGCCTAATTGAATCGGCCGCTGAACAATCCTATCTGTATGACCAACAAGACGAGGAGTCTGCTAAACAAAAACAACGAGAAGTCTTAGAATTTGCATTACATGCATTATGTAAGTAATTGGACTTGGTGTAATCCAAGTTTTTTATTAAAAGTTAAGAAAGTATAAAATCAGTGCAATGACTGCGTTAAGCCAAGTAGTTATTTTGAAATTTTGATGTATATTGGCAATGCTCCGACTAATTACTTCGCTTTCCGTGGGCACGGCCTCAACTAACTTTGCAAAGAAGAACACGTTGCAAAGTGGATTTTCGGCTCGCGCTAATCCCACAGGAGTCTACGTAATTAGTCTCCGCTATGAGAAGGTGCAACAATTCTTGTCATAAGTAATAGGTTGACTTTTTTTACAATGGGTAAAGTAAAAATCGCTATCCGTGAGTATAAAAGCAGCTGTGTTACTTCATGCTAGCGTTGTAGAGCCTGATAATAGCGAAGGGCGGCCACTTCAACTCCTGTGGGAAATGTTTGACCTGAAGATCCACTTTTTTGAGCGGGTTTTGCTAAAAAAGTTAGCTGAAGGACAAACCCCACGGAAAGGGAAGTGGGCAGCCGGAGTGGTGGTCAAGCAAGCAGTAGCTATTATTCCATAATAGCTACTAGAGGAAGCGTAAATCTGAGCATGTAGTGATAAGGACTGAGCGAATTTTGCTCAGTTTTTCTAAAAATATAATGACTGAAAGTCAGTCATGTGGTAAAGGATGAAATACAGAAATGAATAAATCATGGATATATGTTGTATTAACGAGTGTTTTTGAATTGATCTGGATCTATGGATTTAATACCGCTAACGCTTGGTGGCATTGGGTCCTAATCATAGGAGCTATCCTTTTAGATCTCCATTTCCTGTCTAAAGCTTGTGAAAATCTACCAACAGGTACCGTATATGCGATATTTGCTGCTGCGGGAACAGTAGGTACAGCCATCATGGATATTTACTTGTTTGGTGGAAGTTTAAATGTAGGAAAAATGTTCTTTATGTTGATTCTAGTTCTAGGGGTTATTGGCTTAAAACTTTCTGATCAACCGGAACAGTCTGAAGCGACAAAGGGGGTTCAATCCTAATGGGTTGGTTATTTATTGCGAGTGCATCTGTATTTGAAATGTTAGGTGTCTTAGGTTTACGTCTCTATAGTCAACAGAAGACTATACGAAATGGACTGCTTTATATTGGTGGATTAGGTGGTTCATTCATCTTTTTATATGCATCCTTCTCGTATTTACTTGTAAGTGTGGCATATTCTGTGTTTATTGGCATTGGAACGGCCGGTGCGGTATTGATGAACATGATTTTCTTTGGTGAATCTACGAATAAGTATCGAATTGCTAGTTTGATTGCGATTATTATTGGAGTTACCGGGTTAAAAGCATTATCATAAGCATATTAGAATACACATGCTTTTGGGAGAATAGTACGTTCACATTTAGGTGATTCTTTTCATGATCTAAAAAAATTTATTGTCACATCTGGCTTGTTTTTTGTATATAACATGAATATCAAACTATTCTCATGTTTTGGAAAAAGGCATTGACTTTTTCTGGAAAACCATTTAATATATCAAACAATACAGTCATAGATTTTAATTCTTATCAAGAGAGGTGGAGGGAAAAGGCCCTTTGAAGCTTCGGCAGCAGGTTATTCTAACACTGTGCCAATTCCTACAGACAATGGTCTGATAGATAAGAAGAGTGCAAGATACCGTACAAATTACTCTTCTTATCACATGGATAGGAAGAGTTTTTCATAGCATGTTTATGTTTACCTCACTGCCTATTTCCAGTACATTTGTTTGCCTAGACCTTACGCCTTTATTTTTAAGAATAACGTAGGAGGGATAATGCGTGACAAGTCATATGCTGTCATATCAAGATTTTACTGTTGATCCTTTTAAAGATTTTCTTCCTGAGGATGAAACGAAAGGAGCCTCTACCATTTTAAGTTGGGCATATGAGCAATATGGGGATTCCATCGTTTATGCATGTAGCTTTGGCGCAGAAGGTATGGTGCTAATTGATTTAATAGCAAAGGAGAAATCTGATGCAGAGATTGTCTTTCTAGACACAGGGTTACATTTTCAAGAAACGTATGATCTCATCGATGAAGTGAAAAAAAGGTACCCTGATTTGCGGATTCGCTTAAAGCAGCCTGATTTGACAGTGGAAGAACAGGCAGCAAAGCATGGCTCAGCCTTGTGGAAGCGACAGCCAGATCAATGTTGTTTCATTCGTAAGATCAAGCCTCTTGAAGAAGAACTAGATAAGGTACCTGCTTGGATATCTGGACTTCGTAGAGAGCAGTCACCAAGTCGTAGTAAAACAGACTTTGTGAATAGGGATGAACGATTTAAAAGCATTAAAATATGTCCGTTAATTTATTGGACTTGGGACGATGTATGGAATTATATTCAAAAACAACAATTGCCCTATAATGAACTGCATGATAGAAATTATCCAAGTATTGGGTGTATTCCTTGTACCTCCCAAGTAGCCGACTCTGATGATTTACGTGCAGGTAGATGGACGGGGCAAACGAAAACGGAATGTGGCTTGCATACCACGGTTAATAAAAGCGAATCGTGATGATCTGAGTATTCATCTTTTTTATTTCGTTTAATTCCTAGTAAATTAATTGGTATACTAAGCATTTGATTGTATAGGTATAAAAAAGAACTTAATAGTGAGGTGGAACGTGTTGTCGTTGAATGTAACAAATAGCCCTTTTAATCACGAACAAATAGAACAATTAAATCTCCTGTTACCTACTTTAACGGATCATCAAAAGGTGTGGCTAAGTGGTTACCTTTCAGCTTTTATATCAAAAGAAGTCCAATCTGGTAATCCAGACCCCCAAGCCATCAGTCAAGCAACGAATGCTGGCACAGATCCGAGAGAAGTAACCATATTATATGGATCGGAGACAGGGACTGCCCGCTCATTAGCAGAATCGATGGCTGAAAAGCTAGACGCAGCGAATTTTTTGGTAACTTGCTCCGCGCTTGATGACTTTAAGCCAAAGAAATTAAAGAAGACAGAGGATGTATTAATTATAACGGCAACCCATGGAGAAGGTGATCCACCGGATAATGCGATCTCTTTCTATGAATTTCTTCACAGCAGAAAAGCACCTAAATTGGATCATTTGCGTTTCGCAGTGCTAGCGCTCGGTGATGAGTCGTATGAATTTTTCTGTCAAACAGGAAAAGACTTTGATAAACGCCTAGAAGAATTAGGTGGAGAGAGGCTATATGACCGAGTAGATTGTGATTTGGATTTTGATGAGCAAGCGTCTGAGTGGATGACGGGAGTACTCGGGGTTTTAAAGCAGTCATCTGAAGTTGTTGACAATACCGTTCTAGCAGGTCAACAAACGGCAGGCACGTTCGTTTCCGAACAATCTGGTTTTTCAAGAACAAATCCATTTATGGCCGAGGTTGTTCAGAATATTAATTTAAGTGGTCGCGGTTCCAATAAGCAAACCCGCCATCTAGAATTGTCCATTGATGGGTCTGGCTTTACCTTCAAACCAGGAGATAGCTTAGGGATATTTCCGAAAAATGACCCCGTATTAGTCGATGAACTTATGAAGGCGATGAATTGGGATGCAGAACAAACTGTATCTGTGAATAAACAGGGGGAAATTAGGTCATTACGAGAAGCTTTACTTTCCCATTTTGAGATTACGGTTTTAACGAAGCCACTAGTAGAAAAGGCAGCGACATTATTTGCTAATGAAGCATTAACCGATCTATTAACAGCAAGCAATAAGGAAAAACTAAAGTCGTATCTTGAGGGAAGGGATGTTTTAGATTTAGTAACCGATTTTCCGCCTAAGAAGCTGCTGGCTGAGGATTTTGTCAGCATATTACGGAAGCTACCTGCTCGTCTTTATTCCATTGCCAGCAGCTATGAAGCCAACCCTGATGAAGTTCATCTAACTGTTGGTACGGTAAATTATTTTGCTCATGGGCGTGAACGTGCGGGCGTCTGCTCCAGTCAAGTAGCCACACGAGTGGAAGTCGGTGAGAAATTGCCAGTGTATATCCATCAAAACGCTAATTTTCAATTTCCTGATGACCCGGAAACGAGGGTGATTATGATTGGTCCTGGTACCGGGGTTGCACCATTTCGCTCTTATCTGGAGGAACTAGAGGAAACCGAAGCGGAGCAACAAACATGGCTCTTCTTTGGAGAACAGCATTTCTCCTGTGATTTCCTTTATCAAGTGGATTGGCAAAAGTGGTTAAAATCTGGTGTGCTATCGAGAATGGATGTGGCATTCTCACGGGATACCGATCAAAAAGTATATGTACAACACAAGATGCTTGAAAAAAGTAAGGATTTTTATGAATGGTTAAAAGCAGGCGCTGCTGTTTACGTGTGTGGAGACGAAAAGCATATGGCAAAAGACGTCCAGCAAACAATACTTACGATTTTAAGGCAGGAGGGAGACATGACTGCGGAGGAGGCTGAATCGTATTTGCAGCAAATGCGTCAGGAGAAACGCTACCAGCGAGATGTGTATTAATGGCTCTTGTTGGTTAAATAGGCAGGTTATTTAGGATCCATGCTTGGTGCTATTACACGTGAAGATTAAGGAATGGAGGGAGTTTAACGAATGGCAAAGGGAAAGGACTCACTACATGAGACCACATTGGATGATATGGAGCGAATTAAAAAAGAAAGTAAATTTCTACGAGGTACAATAACGGAAGGACTTGCAGACCCAATAACAGGAGCTATTTCGGATGATGATAATAAAGTGCTGAAGTTTCACGGGAGTTATCAACAGGATGATCGTGATCTACGGGATGAACGGAGACGTCAAAAATTAGAGCCTGCCTATCAATTTATGCTGCGAGTGCGTGTTCCAGGAGGAATTGCCAGCCCTAAGCAATGGCTGGTGATGGATGAACTTGCTGACAATTATGCAAATGGAACGATTCGTCTAACCACAAGGCAAGCATTTCAATTACATGGCATCTTGAAATGGAATTTGAAAAATACGATAAAAGAGATTAACCATACACTTATGGATACTTTAGCAGCATGTGGTGATGTAAATCGAAATGTAATGTGCAATACCAATTCATATCAATCGGCGGTCCATGCAGAGGTTCAAACGTGGGCACAAAAAATTAGTGACCACCTCTCACCAAGAACCGGAGCATATCATGAGATTTGGCTAGATAAAGAAAAAGTAGTTGATTCGCGAGATGAAACGGAAATAGAACCAATCTATGGAACAACGTATTTGCCAAGAAAATTCAAGATTGGCATTGCTGTACCACCATCAAATGATATTGATGTATTCTCTCAAGACCTTGGCTTTATTGCTATTCAAGAGGCAGGTAAACTGGTGGGGTTTAATGTTTCTGTTGGTGGCGGTATGGGAATGACGCACGGAAATACCGATACGTATCCGCAATTAGGGCGGGTGATTGGCTTCTGTACACCAGATCAAGTAATTGCTGTAGCAGAGGAAATTGTTACAATTCAACGTGACTATGGAAATCGATCCAACCGTAAGAATGCAAGATTTAAATACACGATCGATGCAAGAGGTATTGATTGGCTAAAGCAAACGTTACATGAACGATTAGGCTGGGAATTGGAGGAAACGAGAAATTATCAGTTTGAAAATAATGGGGATAGCTATGGCTGGGTGGAGGGAAACGGCAAATGGCACTTCACATTATTTATTCAAAATGGCCGTGTAAAGGATACAGAGGATTATCCATTAAGGACAGGACTGAGGGAAATCGCAAAGGTGCATACGGGTGATTTTCGTTTAACACCTAATCAAAATCTAGTCATTGCAAATGTTACGAAACAAAAGAAAGAACAGATCGATCAACTTATCAAAACGTACAAACTAACAGATGGTGGGCAATTTAGCGGGTTACGCCGTAATTCGATGGCTTGTGTTGCGTTACCAACTTGCGCTTTGGCAATGGCGGAATCAGAAAGGTACCTTCCTTCATTAATTGAAAAGATAGAAGGGATTCTTGATGAAGCAGGACTACGTGAAGAAGAAATGGTTATACGCATGTCAGGCTGTCCCAATGGATGCTCGCGACCAGCTCTAGCAGAAATTGCGTTCATTGGTAAGGCGCCAGGTAAGTACAATATGTACCTTGGTGGAAGTTTTACCGGGGAACGATTAAGTAAGCTCTATCGAGAAAATATAGGCGAGCAGGAGATTTTAGATACACTTCGTCCTATTCTCAATCAGTATGCAAGGGAACGGCTCGATGGGGAGCATTTTGGAGACTACGTTATTCGAGCGAATTATGTGGAAGCTGTACATTCCGGACTTGATTTTCATAGGTAGTGCAGGTTTAAACCAGATTAATAGAAGAGGCGGGGGTAGGAAATGGGAAAGGTATATTTGGTTGGAGCAGGTCCAGGTGACCCCGATTTGATTACGGTAAAAGGTGCAAAGATCATCGGTCAGTCGGATGTTATTTTATATGATCGTTTAGTGAATGAACAATTATTAGAGGACTATGCACCTAAACAAGCAGAACTGATTTATTGTGGGAAGCGTCCAGATCACCACGCATTAAAGCAGGAGCAAATAAATCAATTACTTTGGCAATATGCAAGGCAAGGGAAGGTTGTTACGCGATTAAAAGGCGGTGACCCTTTTATCTTTGGAAGAGGGGGTGAGGAAGCGCTCACTCTAGGAAAACACCAGATTCCATTTGAAATTGTACCAGGAATTACTTCTGGATCAGCTGCGCCAGCCTATGCCGGAATCCCGTTAACCCATCGACAGATTAGCTCATCTGTTGCTTTTGTGTCGGGAGTAACTCGAAAGGGAGATACAGGTGAAGCATATTGGGAGCACCTTGCTAAGGGCGCTGAAACCTTATGTATTTATATGGGTGTAAAAAACCTTCCAGACATATGCCATTATCTAATTAAATATGGCAGGGATGCAACGACGCCGATTGCCGTTATACATTATGGGACAACACAAGCGCAACAAACGATAACAGGTACGTTGCACACGATAGCAACGAAAGCTAAACATCTAAAAAACCCCTCGATGATTATTATTGGTGAGGTCGTTCGGCTACGTGAACAAATAAAGTGGTTTGAAGGGCTGGCTTATGAAGCATCCGAATCGCCAATTGCTGTCATTGGGTAACAAAGGGAGGAAGCTACATGCAAGCTGTTCTTTATGTAAGTCATGGCAGTAGATACGCTGATGCTACGGCAGAAGCCATATCGTTTCTTGAAACGGTGAAAGAACAGGTGGATATTCCCTTGCAGGAAATCTGCTTTCTCGAATTGGCCACTCCTGATATGAAGCAGGGAATTGCTAATTTGGTAACTCAAGGGGCAACCCGCATCGCAATTGTACCGGTGCTATTATTACAAGCAGGTCATTATTATCACGATATTCCGCAGGTTATTGAGCAGCAAAAGGCATTATATCCAGCTATTTCATTTACCTATGGTCAACCACTTGGTGTACAGGATCGATTAACGCAGATATTGGCTGAGCGAATGAATCAAGCAGTGGTAACTATGAAGTCAGATATGAAGGTGCTGTTAGTAGGCAGAGGCAGTAGTAATCCACAAACAGTAATCGATATCGAAACCATCGCAAATCGACTAAAAAAAATAACGGGGGTAGCTCATGTGGAAGCATGCTATCTAGCTGCATGTACCCCTGCTTTTGAGGGAAAGTTGCGGGCAGCTGTTACGGAGGAAAACTCGCAAATTGTTATCGTCCCTTATATTTGGTTTACCGGATTTTTGATGCGACATATTCAGCAAAGGATTACAGAAATTGGGGGAAGCAAGAGGGAAATCATCCTTTGTCATCATTTAGGAAAGCATCCGGCAATGCAGGAAGCATTAAAGGATCGCGTTATAGAGGCAATCGTGTAAAGCAATTTTATAAAAAGGATGTTGAATGCAATGGGGCGAATTCCATTAATGCTTGAATTAAATGAAAAGCAAGTAGTTATTGTTGGTGGTGGCACGATAGCAGAACGACGTATAAACACAATCATAGACAGTGGTGCTTACATTACAGTAATTAGTCCTATGATTAATAAGGCAATTCGAACGGCTTGGGAAGCGGGCTTTCTTACATGGAAACAAAAGACATTCGAGGCAACGGATATCCAGCAGGCTGTACTTGTTGTTGCCGCTACAGACGATCAATTGGTGAATCAATTCGTATCTATGTCAGCACCAGCCGAGTGCCTTGTAAATAATGCTTCAGATGCAAAAGCGAGTCATGTTCATTTTCCTGCATATCTGAAGCAAGGAAGATTGTCCATTAGTATTTCAACCAATGAAGCAAGTCCAGCACTATCATCCAAGATTAAGAAAGAACTTGAACGCATCTATAACAAGGACTATGAAGGCTATGTAGATTTTCTATATCAAAGCAGACAGCTATTGAAACAATCCACCGTGGATAAGCAGCAGCAGAAAAAACTATTACAATCGCTCGTATCTAAGGAATTTCTGTGTAAAGATAAACAACTTCAGGCATTACAGTCGTTAAGAGCAATAACGGGAAGGATCGATGCAAGTGAAGGGATTAAATAATAAGCAGGTAGGTATTGCTGCTACACGTAAAGTGGAAGAGATAGCTACATTAGTTAAAAAAAATGGAGGCATACCCTCCGTATTCTCTATTCAAGGAGAACAAGTATTTGATGATCAAACAGGTGAAGGGAATATTTCAACATTATTGTCAGGATCATTTGATTTCATCATCTTAACTACAGGAATTGGGGCAGCGAGCTTAGAAAGAGTTGCACGAAAGCTCCATTGCTTTTCCGATTTTATTCAGAAGCTAGGACAAACAACATTAGCAATTCGAGGCAGTAAGACATGTCATTGGTTAAAAGAACACGCTATTTCTCCGACATTTGTATCGAAAGATGGCACCATGGGGGATCTTATACAGACGCTTGCTAATCAATCTAATCGGCAGGGGCAGCGTGTTTATTTACAGGCATATAATCAAGATGATTTACAGTTACAAGCAGCATTAGAGCACTTAGGATATGCTGTCTATTTGGCGAAACCATATTATTATAAGCAACCAGATGCTGAGGTATTACGGGAATTAAGGGATGGAATTATTCATCAATTCTTAGATGCTGTTATTTTTACAAGCAAAACACAGGTTCAGAATCTTTTCCACTCCCTTTCACATGAGCATAGAAAACAGGTAATAGCCGCATTTAATAAACATGTCCTAGCTGCTGCAGTTGGAAAAGTAACTGCACAGGAATTAAGAAAGAATCAGATTCAGGATGTTTTTTATCCGACGAAACCGAAGATGGGAAGAATGGTCGTAGAAATGAATCATTATTACGAACAACAGGTTGTTCAATGAAGCGTTATGCCATGAAAGCGAATAGGAGGGAGCTTAAGTGATATCAACAACGGAACAGATAGGAAGTATACCTCATGGAGGTAAATTAATCCAAAGGCAAGTCGCTAAGGAAGAACGGGATGCCTATTTGCAAAAAATAGCGAACGTAAAAACAGTAACAGTAAATACGTGGCATCTCTCCGATTTGGAGTTGATTGCGAATGGAGGCTTTAGCCCTCTTACTGGATTTATGGGGAAGACAAATTATACAAGAGTTGTAGAAGAAATGCGGTTGGAGGATGGCACGATTTGGAGTATCCCCATCACACTAGATGTAGAAAAAGCACAAGCAGAGGCATTGGAAATTGGTGAACAAATCGCACTGATTGGCGAGGATGATGAGGTATATGGTGTCTTATATCTTACCGAGAAGTATCACTATGAAAAGGAAAAAGAAGCAAAGCTTGTGTATGGCACAACTGACCCATCACATCCAGGTGTTAAAAAAGTGTATGAAAAAGGTGATATATATCTAGCTGGTCCTATTCATCTACTTCAAAAGAAAGCAAATAATCAATTCGCTAATTATCAGCTAGATCCAAGAGAAACAAGGAAATTATTCGCAGCATTAGGATGGAAAACAATTGTAGGATTTCAAACAAGGAACCCAGTGCACCGCGCACACGAGTATATTCAGAAATGTGCATTAGAATCTGTTGATGGGCTATTGCTTAATCCTTTAGTAGGAGAAACAAAATCAGATGATATCTCAGCTGATATACGAATGAAAAGCTATGAAGTCATCTTAGATAAATATTATCCGAAAGACCGAACGAGACTAGTAATCTATCCTGCAGCGATGCGCTATGCTGGTCCAAGAGAGGCTATCTTACATGCTATTGTTCGAAAAAACTATGGCTGTACGCATTTTATTGTTGGGCGGGACCATGCAGGTGTTGGTGATTATTATGGTACTTACGAAGCGCAGGAGTTAATTTCCCAATACGAGGCAGAGCTAGGAATTCAAATATTTGCATTTGAACATGCATTTTATTGCACAGCATGTGAAAACATGGGAACAGAAAAAACATGTCCACATGATAAATCCTACCACGTTCATTTAAGTGGCACGAAAGTACGTGAGAAGCTACGTAATGGAGAAGATTTGCCAAAAGAATTTTCACGCCCAGAAGTAGCAAAAGTGTTAAGGGAAGGCTTCAGACAACGTTAAGTAAAGGGAAGGTTCCTCATGTCGAGCGAGATGATCATTGTTTCTATCGTAATTTGTTTCATGATCGGTGGACTTATCATGGATATTGCGCATCCAGTCATCATTGTGTTTACCGCATTAACCATCTTTTTATTAATAGGTATTGTAACACCAGAGGACGCGCTTATTGGTTTTTCTAATGAAGGAATGCTAACCATTGCTCTGTTATTTATTATAGCTGGTGCCATTCAAAAAAGCGGTATTATCGAAGACATTATGAAGAACTGGCTAAATAAAAGTAATAGTTTAATCGGCTCAATGGTCCGAGTACTGATACCAACGTCTACACTTTCTGCATTTTTAAATAATACACCAATTGTTGTTACGTTTACGCCATTAATTAAAAATTGGTGTGAGGAGCATCAAATTGCACCATCAAAATTCTTAATCCCCCTTTCCTATGCGACCATTTTAGGTGGAACCATTACGTTAATGGGGACGTCCACCAACCTTGTCGTACATGGTATGCTAATTGATTACGGCTATGATGGATTTTCAGTCTTTCAGTTAGCAATTATTGGCGTTCCGATTACCATTGTTGGTCTCCTTTATTTGATTGTCATAGGCAGACGCCTGTTACCGGAAAATAAAGGTTTTCAACAGCAGGTAAAAGAGGATTCCCGAGAATATATTGCTGAAATGGTTGTTGAGGATTCGTTTTCAGCGGTAAATCGTAGTGTGAAAGAAGCTGGATTAAGAGAGTTAAAGGGACTTTATTTAATCGAAATTATCCGTGGTAAGGAGCGCGTATCACCTGTCCGCGCTACAACCATTATTCAAGCTGGTGATCGTCTCATTTTTACCGGTATAATCACGGCATTAGCTGAGGTGCAAACAACGAAAGGGTTATCGTTAAGAATGGGAAAGCAAGTTGATTTTGATGATTTAAAGAATGGCAGCTCAACAATTGTAGAAGCTGTTGTATCGCATCAGTCCTCCTTGCTTTCCAAATCGGTGAAGCAATCTAAGTTTCGATCCTTATACGATGCTGGAGTTATTGCAGTTCACCGAGATAGCGAACGAATAAAATCCAAAATTGGTGATATTTTGTTAAAGCCAGGTGATAGCTTACTATTACTAGCAGGAGCCGATTTTATGGAAAAGTATCAGCAATCGGAAGACTTTTATGTAGTAACCCCATTAGATCGACCGAATACATTTCAGCGAAATCCTTTTAAAGGCTGGATAACAATCATTCTCTTTTTAGCGATGATTCTATTGGTTACAATCGGTATATTGAGCATGTTTAAGGCGATGGCTATCGTAGTTGTAATCATGTTAGCAATGAAGGTGATCACAATGGAAGAGGTAAAGAAATATATTCATTTTGATGTGCTATTGCTAATTGCCTGTTCATTTGGTATTGGCATGGCGATGATGAAATCAGGCTTAGCACCTTGGATTGCTGATAAAATATTGAGTGTAGGAGAGCCACTTGGCTTATTTAGCTTACTATTGCTTATCTATATAGCAACAAATCTATTCACGGAAATCATTACAAACAGCGCAGCGGCTATTTTGATGATCCCGATTGTCTTCGAAATGGCAGCTAACCTAGATTTAGAGCCAATGGGCTTTGCAATTACAATGACGATCGCGGCGTCTTCTAGCTTTATTACGCCGATTGGGTATCAAACGAATTTAATTGTCTATGGTCCTGGTGGCTATACAGTCAAAGACTATGTAAAAATAGGGACACCCTTAAGTATCTTGGTAATGCTTATTACGGTTATGATTGTATACTTCTGGTGGTTTTAGGAGGGAAAAATGTGACTAAGTCGAAGCATATTGCTTGGCATGACTCGATTGTATCAAAAGAAGCTAGGCAGAAACGAAACAAACATAAAAGTGCAGTACTTTGGTTTACGGGGCTATCTGGCTCCGGGAAATCAACGATTACCGTGGAGCTGGAAAGGAAGCTCTATCAACTAGGTATTTACACGTATCGGCTAGATGGTGATAATATTAGGCATGGATTGAACAAGAATCTTGGGTTTACACCGGAGGATCGAGCGGAAAATATCCGACGAATTGGCGAAGTATCGAAGCTATTTATCGATGCGGGTGTTCTTACATTGACTGCCTTTATCTCTCCATATCGAGAAGACCGCAATCTTGTAAGAGCGCTGCTGCCAGATAAAGAATTTATTGAGGTATATGTAAAATGTAGTTTAGAAGCGTGTGAAGAACGTGATCCCAAGGGATTATATAAAAAAGCACGTGCTGGTACAATAGCGGGTTTTACTGGTGTCGATGCACCTTATGAGGAACCAATTGCTCCTGAACTAACAATTGATACAGAGAAACAATCGATTGAAGAAGCGACGCAGCAGGTTATTAATTACTTGTTAGAAAATGATTATTTAACGTAAGGATAAATGATGCTGTTCGAAGGGAAAACCTTAGAAGAAATTATCTGTATGAATCGTAGCAATTCAAAGGAATGCATATTTATGGCGATACAGCATCAATTCTAGCGTAATGTTAGAACTGTCTCATAAGGTTAAAAAGCTAAGAAAGTATTATATTAGCCCATGTGGATAAAAATGGCGTGTTGAGACGCCCAGCTCCAGCGCCCCGTAACGAGGCGACTTCACGAATCTGGCAGTGAATTTTCTCTCATGCGCAAGCTGAATCATTGCCAAGGAAGAGGAGTGTATTCCAGTTAGTATCGATAAGCTACCTTATGAGACGTTCTTTTTAACTTATGAAGTTGTTTCCGATGCTTCCATTACTTTAGGTGTAAGATATTGCATAGAAATAGGTCTGTTTGACAGCATTTTAATTAATTGGTCAGCCATGTAGTCAGTGGAATATTTGAATCCACCTTTTACCCATTCCATAATCATTCCAAATAACGCATAAGCTTGATAACTTATCTGTAAGTCTTTTTCAATTGAATTGTCTCCCCTGTCCTCTTTTTGCAGCTGTGCAAGGTCGTTCATTGGCAATTTTTTCAAAATATCACATAATTTATTTTGAAAACCTGGTAATACATGTTCGTGATAAATAATGGTTTGATAGAAATCAGCAAAACGTGCCACATGTTCAAATATTTTAATACTAGCAGGGGTCAGGTCATGGAGACTAAATATTTCCTTATTAGCATATGGATCGCGGTAAGATTTAGTTAAATCAGATATGACATCGTCGACTAGCTCATGGAGTAGATCCTCTTGTATTTGGTAGTGCTTATAAAATGTTCCCCGATTTAAATCCGCTGTTTTGACAATATCCGTGATGGTGATTTGTCGTAATTCCTTTTCTTTCATAAGTGTAAGCAACGCAGATTTTAATGCTGAATATTGCTACCTTAAGTATAGTACATTATGCTTCTAGTATACAGTCACATGATATTGTCATTAGTTGGAAGACCTTTTTATATGTAGATAAAGGAGAGATTATGAATGAAATTATCAGGCAAAGTAGCAATTGTTACTGGTGCTGCTTCAGGTATGGGAAAAGCTATTGCTGAGCTCTATGCCAAAGAGGGTGCTAAAGTAATCGTTTCGGATATTAATTTAGAAGGTGCAGATGCGGTAGCTTCTGCCATCGAATCAGCTGGTGGTACAGCAAGAGCAATGAAGACAAACGTAGCAGAACGTGAAGAAATCGACCAATTAATTGATATAACTGTTCAAGAATTTGGGACGCTAGATATTCTAGTCAATAATGCAGGAATTATGGATGGCTTTGAGCCCGCAGGCGAAATCGAAGATGAGAATTGGGAGCGAATCTTTGCCATTAATACAACTGCGGTAATGCGTGCTACAAGAAAAGCCCTACCGATCTTTCTAGAAAAAGGAAAAGGCGTTATTGTTAATACTGCGTCAACTGGCGGTTTAAATGGGGCGCATGCTGGTGCAACATATACTGCTTCCAAACACGCTGTAATTGGTTTTACGAAGAACACTGGCTATATGTATGCAGATAAAGGTATTCGATGTAATGCAATTGCTCCAGGTGGTGTTGCAACCAATATCGGTGTATCCATGAAAAACGTAAACGAGCTTGGAGCAAGTCGTACAAAAGCTGGTCAGGCAGTTATGCCACGTGCTGGACAACCTGAAGAAATTGCCAATGTAGCTCTATTCTTAGCATCTGAAGATTCAAGCTTTATAAATGGTACGGTCATTACTGCAGATGCAGGCTGGACAGCAGCATTCTAATGAAAAAGTACTAGATATGCGGGGGCAAAAGCGTTCTAATCGAAGAAAAAAATGAAACAACTAAAAATGATCGTTCGTTCAACTAATTCGCTCCAGAAATATACGTGCTTCCGCGTTCGGCTGGTGCCCCTCCTCTTGCTGGTGAAATGTCGTACTACGGTGTCTGCTCGAAGCCTTTTATCTTGTACTCTCGCAGGATAAGGAAGGCTTCGACAGCAGTACATCGCACGCAGGAAAAGCGATCTTCTTTTTTCAACAATCTACGAATATTTGCTATTGTGCATCTTTAGAATGGACTGTTTTAGTTAGATCCTATCCTTCCCTTTTCCATTATATAAAAAATGAAGATAACTTGCTCGTATACAAAGGTTGTGTCCTTAATTGTTTAACTATTATGTAGAATTTTTCTTGCTAAACGTTATGTGATGAACTCACAAACTACTTAAATGCTCGTGAATAAGCCTCCACTTCCCATCCTCCGTTTGTACAAAAACATTCGTTGCACGTCCGCTTCCTGAAACAAGCCGCCCTTCATAGTACCCTTTATAATGGTAGTTGTAGATACAGGTTGCTGTATGTTCATCGACAGCGATCCACTGAATGTTTTTTGCTTGGTAAATTTCATCCTCAATTGTCCTCCACGCGTGCTCGAAATACATTTTTATTTCAGGGATGGAAGCACAGGTTTTATCGGTAAACCAATAATGTGCATCCTTATGTAACATCTTTTCAACCTGTTGGAAATCATGTGAGTTCGTTGCATCTATATACTGTGTAAGTGCATTTTTATAGTTCATGATTAGTCACTCCTCTTATGTTTCGTTTTAATTGTACCTGTTAAAAGTATAGCTTTGTTTACGCACAAAAACAAGAATATACGTTCGTTTATTTATGCTGTTGACATTTTAATTCAGAAATTTATAAAATTAGATTAGGGATGGGGAGGGAGAAAATGTATATTATCTTAGGAATTGGTATAATTGCTGTTGTTATTGTTTTATTTTCAATAGCTAAATTTGCAGCGTTTTCGGAGTTTATGAGTGGTTTTAAAAAAGGGACATTTGAAAAGTTAATGATTGGGCTTTCCGTTGCAGGCGTTGTATCGCTCGCTTATGGAATTTATTATGAAGTGACCTATCAACCACCCTATTTAGATATACAGGTGAATGGGAATGAACATACAGTTTTTGGTGAAATTGGTGATGTCGGATATTATGGTGATGGACTTGTAACTAAAGATAAAGAAGCCAATCTTCATCTTGTCACATGGGAAGATTGGAATTTAGAGGGCAACACGGTAGTAGAGCTTACCTATCCATCAGGTGCAACGGAAACGTGGGAGGCAAATATAACCGAATTAAATGACCAAGTAATCAATGGTTTGGCAGAAGCGCATGATGTGCAAAGTATATATGAGCTTTCCCCCTATACATTTACGGAATCAGGAAATGTAGAAGTACGTATACAGGAAGCCGAGGCTAGCTTTATTATTGAAGTAAAGGAATGATCATCAAAAAAAGGATGACAGATGTCTATGTCCCCTTTTTTGATTTGCGCATAACAGAGTTGCCCGTTTAGCGACATCCATCTTCCGCGACTACGGATCCTTGCGATAAGTCAACATCAAAATGCTTACACTTCACTGTGTTGCCTTTAGCTCATGCCAAGTGATTCGAGTAGGCGCTATGTCAGTAACCAGGTGATTGCTCCTTTGTCATAGTCTAAGAAATCACAGAAAATTATAAAATTTACCCACGTGGATAAATAAGCGGGTGTTGAATTTTATTTTGCGACTGGCGAAGATCCAATAAAAATGGAGTGCATTAATCCTGAATTAAAAAACTAAATATTGCAAAAATTAAAAAGTATGGAGGGAAGTTTGCTGCAGCAGAAATTTAATAAAGCGTTATTGACGAAACTGGATGAACAACAACAGTATATAGATAATTCAATTAAAAAAAGAGACGAGCACCTTTTAAATCAAATTAAAAACATGCAGCAAGCACGCATTGAAAATAACGCTTCCGTTGAAAGCAAAGGTTTCTTTGCTAAATTATTTAAGATGAAAAGAGGCGATTAACAGAAAAGATTTGACTTTTTTAGAAAAAGTATGCGATTTTTTGATTTTCCCTCTTTTTTTATCTCTTTTATATAAATAAATGGTTATTGAAAGGAGAGAATGCATTTGAAAAATATAATTGTGTATGGAACTGAATGGTGTTCTTATTGTGTTAAGTTAAAAAAATGGCTAAAAGAGAATAACTATGGGTACGAATTTAAAGATATAGACAATGAGGAAAATAATAAAGAATTCGATACGCTTGAGGTTCAGGGAATTCCGTTTGTAATTATTAATGATAATAAATCAACCCATACAGTTGAAGGGTTCAATCCTGAAAAAATCAAAAAAATAATGGTTAGTTGATTGAACACTTACATATAGAGTAGCTACAGCTGCTCTTTTTATTTTTAGTACAAAAATAGGGGGGACGTTTTTTGATACAAGGTTTTGATTGTGCTACAAAGCTAACAAGTGCCAGTGCAGTAAAGTTAAAAAACGCTGGGTTTAACTTTGCATTACGTTATCTAGGTAACAGCTGGAAGTCTTTTGATAAAGCAGAAGTAATGATCATTCAGAAAGCAGGATTAGATTTATGCTCTATCTATCAAACTTCTGCGAATAATTCTTCTTATTTTAGTAAAGATCAGGGGAAGAAAGACGGTAGGCAAGCAACAACATGGGCAAACAATGTAGGGCAGCCAAAAGGTAGTGTTATTTATTTTGCTGTCGATTATGCAGCGGATGGAAGATCACAACTAAATAATGTCAAATCCTACTTTGAAGGTGTAAAGTCAACCAACAAAGACTTTAAAGTAGGAGCTTATGGATCCTATGCGGTAATGGAAGCATTAAAAGGATTCATAGATTACTACTGGCAGACGGATGCCTGGTCAAATGGAATAATATCTAGTCATGTTCATTTAAGACAATATCAAAACAATGTAACAGTCGAGGGTATCAAAGTTGATAAAAATGAGGCATATAAGCCCGGTATTGGTTAGTGGGGGAAAGGGAGCCTAAGTAATAAATCATCTAAAATATCTGGAAACATATATAGAGTTGCACCGGGAGACACTTTATCTGGCATCGCAAACAGAGCCGGTACTACTATAAAATCCTTGCAAAATCTTAATGATATCCGTAATCCAGACATTATACAAGTGGGACAAAATCTTATACTCAAAGATCCTTCCCAAGCGACCAATAATATAAATACCTACACCATTAAAGATGGCGACACACTTAGCGGGATTGCTGCTAAATATGGTACAACAATAAAACAGCTGCAACATTTAAATAACATTAAAAGTCCGCATAAAATATTTGCTGGCCAAAAGATAAAAATTACCGAAAATATTTTAGTTAAATAATATCCCATCAGAAATAAGCGGGCTTCTTAATATTAAGAAGCTCGCTTATTTCTAGAGTATCGCCTTACAAGTAATGTTCACTTAATGTTACAAATATAATGCTTTATATTATTAGAAATTTTTAGTTGATCAGTAATTGCATTAACTAACATTTTTTCCTCTTCAGGTGTAAGTTCGTTTTCGACTAAACATTTTGTAAATGAGGCTTGTACCTCCCTAGATTTACAATAGCACTCAAATAATTTAGAATTATCCATTACTTATCCCTCACTTTTTTAGCTCTTTGACTGCATTTTTCAGTTCTGAAATAACCGAAGCTAAGTTTTCTATTTTCTTTTCAAATCGCACAAATAAATAAATTGTTATCATGACAGGAAAACCAAAATTACCCAATATATTAATTAATGCAGCATAGTCGTTTTCCATCAGCAAACCTTCCTCTCTAAAAATATTTATCCATCGCCACAATCAATAAACTCAAAAAATGTAGGAACCTCTAGCAATTGTAGCTTTTCTATTTTTTCTAAAATCTTTATGGTTATTTCTTGTTCCAAATCCGACCTTTCTTGATAGGGAGTATTTCGTAAGTTTTTTCTAATTGATGGCTCAAAAAATGAAATAATTCTTAATAAGTTTCCTTCCTCTAAAGCTGACAATAAGCTCTGGTTATCCATAATGAAGTATCATTCCTTTCACTGTACTTATAAAATTAGTGAAAATAAATCATCTAACTTATATGACTTTTTAATTTTTTCAGCGCTGTTTTATGGTTATATGAAATTGTTTGTTCAGATTTATCTAACGCAGATGCAACCTCTTTATTATTTAGTCCATGCACATAAATTAGTTCTAAAATCCTTAACTGAATTTCTTTTAGTGATTTAAGACTTTGATAAAGGCCTTCATCCTCTATTTGGTCCAAAAAAGTTTGGTGTTGCTGAAAATCAGCAAATGTTAAATCTTTTTGAGAGGAAAAATAAACCTCCAATAGCTGTTGACCATCTTGCTGATCATTGGAATTTGATTCTGTATCGGGAGCATAAACTTCTTTATTTTTGTAGCTACTTATTTTTTTGTCATAGTCAATAGAATAAAAATAAATTAATTTCGATATATAGCTTAAAACTTTTACTGATTTATAATAATTTCGGAATGCATCATCTAGTTTCTTTACATTGTCCTTATCTTGGGAATTATTTAGTGCTTTCTGAAAAATAGCATAATTCTTTTTATCTTTCAAAAAATTATTAACAATAGGTTGATTCATTTTAGATTTGCATCTTTTTATCAATTCTGTTTTGTCCATATAATTACCCCCTATTAAATAAAGAGAAAAAAGTATATCATTTATAAAAAAGAACGTATGTTCTTATTTTATCATTTGCAAGTTTTTTTATCTATATAAAAACTCTTATTCATTTTTTGAATAAGAGCTAATAGTTTTAAGGTGGTAATCGGAATCGAACCGATGTATAAAGGTTTTGCAGACCTTCGCCTTTCCATCTTGGCTATACCACCATGAATATTTACTTGTTATTGTCTAAAGAGGAGCCAGCTTTTAAATTATCAAAATGAAAAATATTTTTTATCATGTTTCAAGAAAAAAACGCACTCCATTAAGAAGTACGTTTCTCTCTTGAAATATTTAGCAAGCTAGGGTATTAAGGCTGAGGGTTAATTGTTGTTCCTAGAATCATAACAACTAATATATACAATAACGTAGAGGCGTTCAAAGCAATTCCCCATAGGCCGTAGACTTTGCTTTGCTTGTCAAAACTCCCTACAATTCCCGTTAGAATTCCTATCCCTTGCGGTATAAAATATAAGAAGAAAAAGTTATTGTACAATATACTTATATTTATAACCAAAAGACTAAATAATCCCATTGCTACTGATATATATCCCGTTGTATAGAAAAATCGATTTTTGGTTATCATTTAATATCCCTCCCGCTTATTCCAATTCCAATTCTCTGTTTCTCCGATATAGATACCTTTAAATGCTTCTTGTCGTTCCATCTTTAAGATTTCCTTTGATGGTCCTGTTACAACAATCCCATAGATCCTTATATCATTTTCTTTTAAATATTTTAATCGTTCCTGTGCCGCCATAGATATATCTGGTCGGATACTATTTACCATTGCTTCATGTTGATCTAAAAATTGAAGCTGTTCCATAAAAAGCTCTTGATTATCTTCAGATTCAAAATTAGAATTAGCCGGTGCTTCATTATTTTCAGGATAGCCAATCGGTGAAACAAATCGTCCCTCCTCATCTACCATCTCTTTTTCTACACCAGTGTCTACCGCATTCCAAACTAAATCAATATCATATTCAGCTATCAAGTCTTTAATTTCTTCCGACGCATAAGCCTTATCTAAAGATAAGTACGCTTCACTTACAGTTCCTTCTGATACATTCTCCAGCTGTTCCCACCCTAGAGTTAAATGATTCCGTAAAGGATTATTACTAGGATATTGAAAGACGTATTCCTGATCCATTGCAGACATTGGTATATCGTTAATTAATAGTTTCTCGGTGACATCTTGATTGTTACCGGGCGTTATTTCTGTATGATAATCGCCTGCATTGAATATTACTCCCCCAACTTGTTTGTATAATGGAGCAGATAGATGTAATCCAAAAAATGGTGTGATTTCTGATTCCATTTCCATATCTCCAATTTGAAGATTCGGCCTTGTTAATGAATAAATTGTTTCCGCAGCAATAATTTCATTATTTGCCTTACTGCTGACACTATAATAAGCAACACTCAAGAAAAAGGTAGCCGGAACAATAATTAAAATAATTGTTAAAATCGTTAGAATGGTATTCCACCTTGCTTTTAATTTAGATGCCTTAATAATATCCATCTGTTTTTTTTCTGTTAACTCTTTATCTTTAAATCGGTTCATGAAGCTCCCTCCTCGTATATTATGTTTAGGCGTTTATTTTACGCCCATTATTTCCTTACTAGCTAACCTTTAATAAATCAAATATCTTAGACGTTACGTGATGTCCCTAGATAATGGTCTTAGGATCATTTGAGACAATTCTTTTCACTCCTGCGGGCTTAACCGCATTGTAAGACTGTTTCCCAGTGTTCGCTTCGACCTTCATACACGCAGGCTGTACACCTTGAGGTTCGAACCTAAATGTTAGTAGCTTTAGGGTTGCTATCGATGCAAGGATAGTACTCATACACAAGGAAGCTGATCGGCGTTCACACTAGGGATATACCAGAGCGTCCAAGATTTTGTTCCAATGATTTACCTGGTGCCACCCTGTTAAGAGATCAAATCTTGAACGTTGTTCAAGGTAAATCTGTTAGTGAATTACGTATCGGTCTTGAATCGACTAGTGTTTATAGCTTTCATCCATCTATGTTTTTACACAATGACGAATCCATTCGTGCACTTGGCGGACAAGTGCTGGTCATGAATCCTAAACAGATAGCCAATTTCAAGAAAAGCTATAGCGATATGAATAAGACAGACGAAATTGATGCATTTGTCATTGACGATTATTTACGTTTTGATCGTTTGCCGATGTCGGTTGTGAAAGGTGAACAATACGTTGCTCTTCAACAATTGACACGTTCCCGTTATAATATTGTCCGTGAAGAAGTAGAGTCTTCGATATTTGGAAAAGCGATGATGGATCTTTTCCTTGAAAACTATAGTTTGGACGAGTTATCCAACATGTCCTTAGAGGACTTAGCTAATTATCTACGGACTAAAGGCAAAAATAGATTCCCTGATCCAGAATATGTTGCGAAATCTATTAAACAGGCTGTTCGTTCTTCCTACCGTTTGACAAAGTAGTTGAAGATTCCATTGATACGATACTTGGCACTTCTATTACGTTGATTCGTACATTTGAAAAACAGATCAAAGAACTTGATAAATCAATTGAGCGAATCATGAAAGGCGTACCGCAAACACTACAAACTGTGCCTGGCATTGGTTCAGTATTTGCCGCCGGCATTATTGCTGAAATTGGACAAATTGAACGTTTCGGAGACGAAACGAAGATTGCCATATGCAGGCCTTTATTGGCGTAAGCACCAATCAGGTCGTTTCACAGCAGATGATACATCATTATCGAGTAATGGAAATCAGTATCTCTGATATTATCTAGTTGAAGCCCCCAACTCGGTAAGAAGGCAGATTCCTGAATACAAGAGTATTACACGAAAAAGTATCAAGAAGTCCCGAAGCATCAACACAAAAGAACCCTCGTCTTAACCGCAAGAAAATTTGTGCGTTTGGTGGATGCGCTACTACGTAAAAACCAAATTTATACGCCCGAAAGGAGCGTTTATACATGAAGCATAAATAGCTTCTAAATTCCTTTTCAAACTCCTAGTATTTTACATGAATTTACTGGATTAGTTTAGTGTTGCTTTTTTTAGATAAATTGTACCTTGATAATCAAATAATTAATTATTTTTCTTTTGACATATCACCGCAGGTCTTATACTTCAATCTAATGGTTTTTCTCCCACGATGAACAAGGGTCTTAAAGGTTGCAGTTTTGATTCCCATAATCTGCGCCCCTTCCTCATAGGTTAAATCTCTAAAATCTTTTAAAATGATTGCTTTTCTCTGATTTAGGGGAAGGTTATTTATAATTTCCGTAATATCGTCAACAATATCATTAGTTACAATAATATCTTCTAACACCAAGGACACGGAGTTATCCTCTTTGAAAACTTCGGGTGTTACTATTATTCGTTTATTCTTTCTGAAATCATCAATAAACTTATTTTTAGCAATGGTAAATAGCCAAGCCTTTGTATTACCTTCTTTGTAAGCATCCATATTAATGAAGGCTTTGTAAAACGTATCTTGAAGAAGGTCCTCTGCCATGTGTTCATCCCTTGTCATTGTTAAAAGGAACCTATAAACATCGTTTGCATACAGCTTGAATAATTCTTCAATTGAATTCATATTCCCTCCTCTTTCCTTATAAACGAATAATAAGAAAAAACCGTTTCAAAATCTTTTATAAAAATAATTTTAATTTTGATATTTTATAAGATAAACCTCTTTAAATAATAACAGGATTGATCCTGAAATATTATTAAGGAGGATGTATATATGAATTTTTTAAATGGTAAGTACCTAAGTGGTATGGAATTAAGTCAAGTCAAGGAAAAAACGTTAAATAAAGAGAAGGTAAAATCCCTTTTTGATGAGTTTTCTAAGGACTTAAACGTGACATATGATGATCTCAAAATTCAATCTTACTCTTATGATTTTGTTGGCACTGGAAATGAAATCTTCATTGCTAATACTACAAAATTATTTATTGAAAATAAATTTAATATTGTAGTTACAGAAGGCATCTATGAAGGGGAGAAAGTTGAAGTTGTATTGGGTGACAAAGTAGCAAAAGAAAATGGAGAAGTATTATTTAAAGAATATGGATTTGTTGATAACGATGTTGTAATCACTGAGGAAACACCGTATACCAATCAGCTAGAAAAAGAAGTCCAGGATGCTATTGCGGAAGATAAGTTATTGCCAGATCAAACATCATATGTACCTGGAACAGCAGCAGAAAAAATTCAACCTAAAGGTTTATTCGATTTTTGTTTGCCGGGAGGATACAAATGGTGCGGTAAAGGTTGTGGCTATCAAACCGGTGGTGGTAAACCAATTAATGGGGTAGACAGATGCTGCCGAACTCATGATAATTGTTATGGGGCTTTTAAAACAAACCGTTGTTCAAAATGTGACAGACCTCTGATTGACTGTGTTCTGAGACAAAAGGGTAACAATGTAGCGAAGAGTGCTATTTATTCTTACTTTTATGGCAAATGTAACCTCATTATTACATGATTTTTGCTTAGGTTTCATAAAAATAACTAACTATATGTATAAAGGGTCTGGGACAAAACCCAGTAATTTAAAAAAGTGGTACGCCAATTTAGGGCGTATCACTTTTTTTACTTTTTTCAATATTTATATACGCAAAAAGGATACCTTCTGATAAAGTTAAAGTAACTACACAAAAACTTAGAAAAGAGGTATCCTTTATGTTTAAACATTATACCATGAATCAAGTCGTTTTGCCTTTAGATTTTGAAATGAAATTACAAGAAAATGATATCGCCTATGCGGTTAACCATATTGTAGAACATATCCCAGAGGAATCATTTGTGGGATTTTTGCGTGAAACAGGTTGTCCTGCATACCATCCACGCATGATGATGAAGATTATCTTATGTGCCTATACACAGTCTGTTTTTTCTGGCAGAAAAATAGAGGGATTAATCAAAGACAGTGTACGTATGATGTGGTTAGCACAAGGCTATGAACCAAGTTATCGTACCATTAATCGTTTTCGTGTTCATTCCGAAGTAAAAGAATTATTACGTCAGTGTTTTGTCTTATTTCGTTGTCAACTTGTTGAAGAGAAGGCGATTGAAGAAGAGGCTATTTTTATTGATGGTACGAAAATAGAGGCAAATGCCAATAAGTTTACCTTTGTATGGAAAAAATCCATTGAAAAATACAGCACCGATTCAATAGAGAAGTCGAATCAAATGTATGAAGAATTACTGGAAAAAGAAATTATCCCTGAAATAGAAAGGGAAAGTTCCGATGAACTTTCAAAGGAAGAACTCAGTGAAGTGGTTAAAAAGCTAGATGAAAAAGTAGAAAAATATGATAAAGCAATCGAAGAAAGCAAAGAAGCAAAAGAACGCAAACAACTTCGTTCCGAACGAAAAGAACCCAAGCAATACCGTAAACAATTCCAAGATTTTGAAGCTCGTAAACACAAATATCAAAAAGATATGGCAATCTTAGGCGATCGCAATAGTTATTCTAAGACAGATCATGATGCCACTTTTATGCGAATGAAAGATGACTATATGAAAAATGGTCAACTTAAAGCAGGTTATAATGTACAAATTGCGACCGAAGGTCAATACACATTAGCCTACGATGTATTTCCAAATCCTACGGATACTCGCACGTTTATTCCTTTTCTCGATAGTATTGAAGATAGGTACTTTCAATTGCCCGAGCATATTGTCGCCGACGCAGGTTACGGTAGTGAACAAAATTACAGTAATGTACTTCATAGAAAAAGAACGCCACTGATTACTTATAATTACTATCGGATGGAAAAGAAAAAGAAATATAAAACAAATCCTTTCCATGTAACCAACTGGGACTACGATTCAGACGGAGACTTTTTTACTTGTCCAAATGGAAAGAAAGTATCCTTTCATTACCTATCAAACAGAAAGGATAAGGCCGGGTTCAAACGAACCTTTCATGTTTATGAATGTGAACATTGTTCTAGATGCCCATTACGCGACCAATGTACCAAAGCAAAAGGGAATCGAAAGATTTATTACAATGCTCAATGAAACAGCAAAAAGCATATATAAGAGAGCAGCTTTCAAAAGAAGAAACAGGAAAAATCTATGGTAAACGAAAAAGAGATGTAGAACCTGTTTTCGGATTTTTGAAGGCCAATTTGCGTTTCACTCGAATGTCGGTGAGAGGCAATTCGAAAGTGGAAAATGAATTAGGATTTGCCTTTATGGCGGTGAACTTAAGAAAGTACACCGCCATAACACAAAATTCATGTATTTATGATAATGAAAAAGATTCCAGCTATCTATTTTTGATAACTGGAATCTCTTTTTTAGGCTCTAAAATATATGTTGGGGTACTGAGAAAAATCAGCTAAATAAAAACACGCAAACTCCAAATTTTGTTAGACTTGTTTTACCCACAAAACAAAAACAAAAGGAGTTGCGTGTAAGTGAATTTTAACATGTCTTTACCAGGTTTAGAAGCCTTTCGTATTAAAAAAACAGTTGAAAATGGTGGAGTTTTTCAGCTCCATGTGGAACTAGATGTTAAACCCCATCGTTGTCCAGTATGTAATGTGCTTACAAAAAAGGTGCATGATTACCGTACGCAAAAGATCCAGCATTCAAAACTGTTTGTAAGAGAAACACTTATTTTTTACCGTTAGCGTCACTATAAATGTGAACAACCGAATTGTGAAAAACGGTTTTATGAGAATAACTCATTAGTAGAACGCTATCAACGGCAGTCTAAAGAACTAAAGCAAGCTATTGCATTGGAGCTAATTCATGGAAAAAACTTTAAATCTGTTGCCTCTCGATTTAACATTTCCTCAACTACTGTAATGCGTAGGTTTGATGAAGTGGGATCTAGTTTTTTGAAGGAAACAGAAGAGTTGCCTTCTGTAATCGCCATTGATGAATATAAGGGAGATTCAGACGGAGAAAAATACCAAACCATTATTGCCGATCCGGTGGATCGGAAACCCCTGGAGATATTGCCGGATAGGAAAAAGGAAACGGTAGAGACTTACTTGAAAGAACATGGGCAAAGAGTAGAAATGGTGGTTATGGATATGAGCCCTTCATTTAAAGCAGCCGTGGACCAAGCATTAGGGAGACCAATTGTAGTAGCTGACCGTTTTCATTTTTGCCGGCATATTTATTGGGCTCTTGAACGTGTAAGGAGAAAAGAATAAAAGCAATTTAGCGACTACGACCGTAAAAAGTGTAAGCGAATGAAGCACGTATTTAATAAGAAGCACGAAACCTTAACTGAGAAGCAACGCTGGTATCTGGAACGTTACTTAAAAATGTCGGATACATTGCAAATAGCATACCAATTAAAAGAAGCATATCGGCTTTGGTTTGAAGAAGCAAAGGCCCTAGGGCCTTCTAACTTAACGGCAGTCAAAGGTGAGTTTTACAACTTAGTAAAAGCATCTGGAATTGAAGAATTTAAGAAGGCTATGGAAACCTTCCAAAACTGGCAAAAAGAGATTATGAATAGCTTTGCATTTAACTTACATAATGGCTATGTGGAGGGGATTAACAACCAAACGAAAGTAATAAAAAGAAACGCTTTTGGTTATCGGCGTTTTAATCGGTTTCGAATGAGAGTATTATTACATCATCAATATAAAAATATAAATGGACGAGTCGCATAAAGAAGGAGTGAGCGTTAGCTCACCCCAACATTTGACTTAGAACCCTTTTTTACTTCTCCAGGCTAGTTATGTCCCAGCCCCATCTATCTTTTATAAATTATTATTTAATTTTATAGTGTAAGACGCACCTGATCTATAAACTGTCACTGTTGACGTAGTACCTATAGCATAACTGCCCGTCAATGCAGTTTTCCCCCAAGACGAAGGCATAGTATATGAATAACTATTTAGAGATGGGTACTTAGTACCAGCTTGTGTACCATTCGGCCAACCTGAAGATCCGTATCTAACAGTTTTGTTCCCTAAAGTTGTTAAGGGATTCATAACTTCCCATCCTCCAGTGACTCTTGTTAGTTTAGCGTAACTAACACCACGACTGCTTGAACTAATGTAATAAATTCTACTATATGCTCTTGCAAAGAGATCTCCTGTGGAATTTCCTTTATCACCAAATATGCCGATTTCTGATTCTCCACTTTCATCTTCTACTCCTATATCGTTAAAAACGGTTACAGCTATTAACTGTTCTTTATCACCCTGAGTGTTTACAGTTTCAGATAAGATTTGTGCAGTGCTATATTTTTCAACATCTAAAGGGTTGGCAGACAATGAATTTGTTGAATTTGCGCTAATAGTTGAGACTTCTGAAGATATATCAAACTTGCTAGTATCAATATCACTTATACCTTTTACAGCGTCACGATAAGACTCTTCAATGCTTTTTTCTTCATATTCCTTGCCGGTGGCTTTTTCAGCACTAGACGAGTGACTAAAACCAAAAACAAAAAACAAACTGGTTATAATAACCAAACTTAACAAACTTTTCTTCATATTCTATTAACCTCCTAATTTTTAATTAACTTAATAGTAACAAAAAAGTAATAATAATGTAATAAATTTAGATAAATTAAAATAAAATTTATAATTATAATTGACAAATATATTTAACATTTTGGAAGAAATATATTAAGATTGAATGATTAGAAAAGATTAATTAGAAGGAGTGTTTTTTTATGGGAAGAAATAGAAACGATAAAGATAACAATCAAGATGTATTTGACAGAGCATTGTTTGGTAGTCCTGGTTTTATGATTATAGTTGCTTTGTTAGTAATAATAGGTAGTATAGTATTCAATTATTTTAAATAATTGAATACTATACTTAAAAATCTAGGATGTTAGAAAATGTTAGAAATGGAGCTTAAAATAGTGTGTTAACGGACATAATCGTAAGGATGCTTAAATCAAACATTACTTGTTAAAATCTTAACGATTTCTCCCTAACCATAATATCTGTTAATTTGTTACTTTTTTGCTCATATTAATTCCTTAATGTACGATAATGGGGCTGGGAAAAAACCCAGTAACTAAGTGGTACGCCAATTTAGGGCGTATCACTTTTTTTAATGTTTTTGAAAACCCCTGGCTGTGCCAGGGGTTCCGGAAAGCTTTAAGCGTGGGGTCAAAAAAAGCCTCTCTTCATGGTAAGATAAAGTTGGTTTCCCGACCACTAAATCTCACCTAAGAAGGAGGCGTGTCCAATGAAGGACAAGAATAGTTTAGCACACACAATGTGGAATTGTAAGTATCATATAGTTTTCGCTCCAAAATACAGAAGGCAAATTATTTATGGAAAGTATAAAAAGAGTATAGGTCAAATTATTCGAGATTTATGTGAAAGGAAAGGTGTAACCATTCATGAAGCTAACGACTGTCCAGATCACATACACATGTTGGTAAGTATTCCACCAAAGATAAGTGTGTCTCAATTTATGGGATATTTAAAAGGTAAAAGTAGTTTGATGATTTTTGATGGTCATGCCAATTTAAAATACAAATATGGCAATAGAAAGTTTTGGTGCCGAGGTTTCTATGCTGATACAGTGGGTAGAAATAGAAGGCAAATACAAGAATACATTAGAAATCAGCTTAGAGAAGACTTCATGGGTGATCAATTAACATTATTCGAAGAGTACGACCCGTTTACAGGCCAAAAAAATAAGAAGAAATAGAAGATTCTTTAGAATCAGTGAGTGAATGTGGTGCAAATGGGAGACCCGTTCGGTGGGCCTTTAAGGCCGAGGCCGGTAACAAAGGCTTTCAGCCGCAGAGCAAACCACCAGTTCACACTGGTGGTTTTGATTTGATGGTACGAAAATAGAGGCAAATACCAATAAGTTTACCTTTGTATGGAAAAAATCCATTGAAAAATACAGCACCGATTTAATAGAGAAGTCGAATCAAATGTATGAGGAATTACTGGAAAAAGAAATTATCCCTGAAATAGAAAGGGAAAGTTCCGATGAACTTTCAAAGGAAGAACTCAGTGAAGTGGTTAATAAGCTAGATGAAAAAGTAGAAAAATATGATAAAGCAATCGAAGAAAGCAAAGAAGCAAAAGAACGCAAACAACTTCGTTCCGAACGAAAAGAACCCAAGCAATACCGTAAACAATTCCAAGATTTTGAAGCTCGTAAACACAAATATCAAAAAGATATGGCAATCTTAGGCGATCGCAATAGTTATTCTAAGACAGATCATGATGCCACTTTTATGCGAATGAAAGATGACTATATGAAAAATGGTCAACTTAAAGCAGGTTATAATGTACAAATTGCGACCGAAGGTCAATACACATTAGCCTACGATGTATTTCCAAATCCTACGGATACTCGCACGTTTATTCCTTTTCTCGATAGTATTGAAGATAGGTACTTTCAATTGCCCGAGCATATTGTCGCCGACGCAGGTTACGGTAGTGAACAAAATTACAGTAATGTACTTCATAGAAAAAGAACGCCACTGATTACTTATAATTCCTATCGGATGGAAAAGAAAAAGAAATATAAAACAAATCCTTTCCATGTATCCAACTGGGACTACGATTCAGACGGAGACTTTTTTACTTGTCCAAATGGAAAGAAAGTATCCTTTCATTACCTATCAAACAGAAAGGATAAGGCCAGGTTCAAACGAACCTTTCATGTTTATGAATGTGAACATTGTTCTAGATGCCCATTACGCGACCAATGTACCAAAGCAAAAGGGAATCGAAAGATTTATTACAATGCGCAATGGGAACAGCAAAAAGCATATATAAGAGAGCAGCTTTCAAAAGAAGAAACAGGAAAAATCTATGGTAAACGAAAAATAGATGTAGAACCTGTCTTCGGATTTTTGAAGGCCAATTTGCGTTTCACTCGAATGTCGGTGAGAGGCAATTCGAAAGTGGAAAATGAATTAGGATTTGCCTTTATGGCGGTGAACTTAAGAAAGTACACCGCCATAACACAAAATTCATGTATTTATGAGAATGAAAAAGATTCCAGCTATCTATTTTTGATAACTGGAATCTCTTTTTTTACTTCTCCAGGCTAGTTATGTCCCAGCCCCTTTGTTTAAATCCCTAGCTAAAATGCTCTTATATGTCAGGAGAAGAGCATTGCCTTTCTGTCTTAACGCCGCAAAAAACACTTCTCAGATTAAGAAGTGTTTTTAATAATTTAGCAACATCGACCATTAAAGATAAGTTTATTATTAATGATTTTATGTTCACCCGGGCAACCTTTCTCAAAACAGCAGTTTTCATGTTTATAACACACTAATTCCACTCGAGGATCAATGTGTTGCAAAGTTTCTTTTTTTTCTGTTTTCATTGTATTTTCCTCCTTTATATAATGACTTATATATATAAAAGAGTATCTTTCATGAAAAAATAAAAATTTATTAGTTATTATTTGTGAACAGGGCAGTTTATGAAGTTTCGGTTCTTTCACATTTTCCAGATTTACTAGAAAAGTCTGACGACAAATATCGCCAAGCGCTTAGGAATCAGTAATCACGCTGTTAAACGGCGAGTCGAAAAAGTCGCCAAACAACTCCACCCTAGCGAGTACAACTCTATTTATGGTTATTTTACCATATGACCGTTAGTGTAAAAACAGATTAGTTTGCCTTGCCTAAAAGAATGGGTACTGATTCTTTTTAATTATACAATTCTTAGTTTTTAAATATTTAAAACAATGGTGATTTATAGTGTTGTTACAAGCAGATTAAAATGTTGTTTTTGGGGTCCTACCACATGCCCATCAAGTTAATTCAAATGACTACCCCCAAAACGGAAAACGCGCTATCCTTTCAGTAATATATGGAAAAGGATGGTGTTTTTTTATGAGTCGTGAAATTTCAGATGAACTGACTCTCTTTTCACAGGAACTACAACGATCCTTGTCTCCAAAAGTTCTCCAACAGCTGGTCAAAGAAGTCGGTTTTGTTCAAAGGAGCTGACCGGCTGGGTGGTTATTTTTTTGGCTCTAAAATATATGTTGGGATACTGAGAAAATTCAGCTGAATAAAAACACGCAAACTCCGAATTTTGTTAGACTTGTTTTACCCACAAAACAAACACAAAAGGAGTTGCGTGTAAGTGAACTTTAACATGTCTTCACCCGGTTGAAAAGCCTTTCGTATTAAAAAAACAGTTGAAAATGGTGGAGTTTTTCAGCTCCATGCGGAACTGGATGCTAAGCCCCATCGTTGTCCGGTATGTAATGTGCTTACAAAAAAGGTGCATGATTACCGTACTCAAAAGATCCGGCATTCAAAACTGTTTGTAAGAGAAACACTTATTTTTTACCGTAAGCGTCGCTATAAATGTGAACAATCGGATTATGAAAAACGTTACTATGAGAATAACTCATAAGTAGACCACTATCAGCGGTAGTCTAAAGAACTAAAACAAGCTATTGCATTGGAGCTAATTCATGTGGAAAAAACTTTAAAGCTATTGCCTATCCATTTAACATTTCCGCAATTACTGTAATGCGTAGGTTAATGAAGTGGGATCTAGTTTTTGAAGGAAACAAAAGAGTTACCTTCTGTAATCGCTATTGATGAATATAAGGGAGATTCAGACGGAGAAAAATACCAAACCATTATTGCCGATCCGGTGGATCGGAAACCCCTGGAGATATTGCCGGATAGGAAAAAGAAACAGTAGAGACTTACTTGAAAGAGCATGGGCAAAGAGTAGAAGTGGTGGTTATGGATACGAGCCCTTCATTTAAAGCAGCCGTGGACCAAGCATTAGGAAAACCAATTGTAGTAGCTGACCGTTTTCATTTTTGCCGGCATATTTATTGGGCACTTGAACGTTAAGGAGAAAAGAACAAAAGCAATTTAGCGACTAGAACCGTAAAAAGTGTAAGTGAATGAAGCACATATTTAATAAGAAGCACAAAACCTTAATTAATTCATCAAAATTCTCTTTAGACAAATCAGTACCTTCATCATTCACATCTTTTGCAAAAGATGTGTTAGAATAAACAAAAAAAGATGCAAACAAAACAAAACCAAGCAATACCCCCAATTTTTTTAACAAAATAAACACCTCCATTTTTTGTAAATCATATTAAATATAAGGATAGGTATATTATGTCAATAGAGAAAAGTAAGAAAACTAAAAAAAACAAAATAACTAAATATATTATTATAGTTGTTATGGTTTTGTTACTACTTATAGTAGGAGTGATTTTCATGAACCTCTTTATTAAGAAAAAAGAAGTATCTGAAACAATAGATTCATATATTAATGAAAATAATTATGAAAGTCACATTCAAGAAAAAGAAATTTTATACGACTGGAAACAAGGAACATATTATGGAAAAGTCACATTTGAAGATGAGCCTGAAAATTATTATGAAATCTATGTCAATGGAAATTCAGACAATGTATATGTATTTGGATATAACAACAATACAAACGTTGAAATAACAAACAAAAATGAAGGAAGATACATTGATAATTGATTAACATACACAAATATAGGGGGTGCCGCCATGGCGGGCACCCCCTACGATAAGTCATCATTGGCTCGCAAGCTTCAACTTGAAGCCTTTATCTCTATTGACTCACTCCAGTCGCTACGTTTCTAATCGAGCGCTTGCGCTTTTTTCTTAGGAGAGATGTTCTGTTTGATTATAGTCACGAACCTTCCAATCATCTTGCTGAACATGAATATTACTAATACATCCATTCATAAGCTTTGTTTTACCAGAACCAATTTCCCCGTCAGATAGCTCGGAGAGTATCGCATTAATTACAGCGCCATGTGCAACTAATAAAATCCGTTTGTTAGGGTATTGCTCCTTCACTTTTGCAATACCACCCATTACTCGTGCTTGAAAATCCTCCCGCTCTTCCTGATTAGGGAAGTTGCGATCAGGATAAGCTTCATTCCTTTCTGCGATGGTCATTCCTTCTGCTTTTCCAAAAGATCGTTCCTTGAACGCTTCCATTATTTTAAATGGTAATTGTAGTTGCTTATTTATAATTTCTGCAGTTTCCTTCGCCCTTCGTAATGGACTACATATCAGTTCATCATAATCTTCGCTATTTAAATATGTAGCACATTTCATAGCTTGCTTTCTACCAGTATCATTTAATGGAATATCCGTTTTGCCTTGGAGCTTTCCCGCGGCATTCCAATCGGTTTCCCCGTGTCTAATTAAACAAATAGTTGTCATGTTCATTGCTCCCTCCCCTTCATCACCTATTCATTTATTATACTAAATAAAATTCGTTGAAGTTCACAGTAAACGTGTTCGAAGTTCACAAATCAAGATACGTATAAATTCACAAATTCTTCACATTCTAAATGTATAAAGGAGGATGGACCGATGCATACATTTTTTATGGCAGTTAGCTTGAGTGGGTTGATGCTTATTACAGGGGCGACTTCTCTAATTCCTACAGAACAAGCTGCTGCAGCTGTTGTTGAAGAAGTTCCTGCCTATGCAAAGTGGGGTAAAATGGCTGTCAAAGCAACGATGGCTAAATATCCAGATGCCGAGATTGTTGATTATTTATACAGTGGCAATGAAGAACAGGATGACTCAAAAATAGAAAAATTTAAGCTGTGGCTACGAGAAGGAGATAAGGAATTTGGTGTGCGAATTCATATAAAGCATCATGTATCGTCAGAAAAAGTAGAAGGAATTTCCTTTGAGGAAACGTCGAATTGACAAAAGCGCATGACGATAATCGATCTGCGCTTTTGTTCCTACATATCTTCTGGATTGATGATAGCTAATACTTGATGGTCTTCCCACTTTCCGTTTATTTTCACATTCTTTTTGGCAATACCTTCTTTATGAAATCCTGCCTTCTCTAATACACGAATCGATCCGATATTATGTGGCATAACTCCTGCTTCAATCCGATGGAGCTTCAGCTCGTTAAATCAGAAATCTACTACAAGCTTAGCCGCCTCGGTCATGTATCCTTTGCCATTATGAGATTTATCAAGAACGTAGCCGATAAGTGCACACTGTACTGGTCCCCGCTTTACTTGAAACAAATTAATCGTACCAATTAGCTTGTCCTCTTCGTTTAGAAACATCCCAAAATGGTACTCCTCTTCTTTCGCTTGTCTACTTATCGCTTGCCGAATTCTTTTAAGCTGAGCCTCTTCTGTATAAAAATCCTCTTCTCTTTCTATGGAATAGGCTGCAAAAAAGGAGCGGTTCCGTTTTTCGAGATTCAGGCATTCGGTCACATCGTCTTCGGTAAACGGCCTTAGATAGAAATGTTTTCCTTTTAACATCGCTTTCACTTCCTTCCATCTATCTATTTCGAGTTATTTTGCAGAATTTCCTTCTATTTTATTGCTGAAAAAATAAAAACTATTTCTGTTTTGCTTTCCAAATAAACTGAGGAAAAAGGTGCAAACAAATGAAGGGTCAAGACGAATGATGGAGTATAATCGCTAATTTTTCTCGGATTTATAGTGAATAAGTTATAACATTTTAGCTATTATTTATAATAACCGTAGCTTTATTAGGAGGTTTGAATCGTTTTTAACAGAGGTTTCTTTTCGTTGACCGATAAGGGTAGTTATTTAGCCTCGAAAAAAGTAACGAAATCAGCTTCTTTTCTAATGGATTTCATTCCTAACTCCTATGTATAAGTAAACAGAAATCAGTACATATTAATCATTTTTTATTATTCATAAACATAGCTACGGGTTTCGACAAATTTATCGAGTCTATTAATCTATAATAGTTTCTACACTTAAGATTCTAGCAATTCATTTTTAAAATTTACTAGAGTTAAGAGGGTGTAGACTTCATAATTAATAGCAGAAAGGGAGTGAAGGATGAACCGCTCCGCTTGCTCCGGGCAGCGGCTAATTTATGAAAGATGGAAAGGATGGTAGGTATGAAATTAAAGAAAAAATGGATGGCTTTGACACTGGCGGTTCCATTGTCATTTGGAATGATTACCCATAGCACTATGATTCATGCGCAAGAAACAAAAATAAACATAGATAACTCCTACGATACCCCCTCGTATATTATTGAAAAATGGCAGGCACCAAGTGGTCTATCTAAAAAAGAGGTTGTCCTTTCATATTTGGAATCCAATCAAGAACACTTTCGATTAACAGATCGTTCGCATATTAATTTTAACATAACAAATGAACAAATAGATCGGGAAACAGGCACCACCCACTTTAAGCTAGAGCAGTTGTATAAAGGCATACCTATATTTGGCGCGGATCAGACAATTACATTAGATGAAAATAAAGACGTTACTGCGTATTTCGGTAAGGTTATTCCTGAAATAGAAACGAAAAATGTGACAGAAAAAACGACGGTATCAGCAGCGAAAGCAAAAGAAATTGCTAAAGCACATATTGAAAAGAAAATTGGGGAAGTAAAGGATTATGATGGTGAAGTAGATGCAAAACGATATTTATATGAATATAAGGAAAAATTTTATGACACGTATCTTGTTACGGCTTCTACTACACAGCCTTCCGTAGGGTTTTGGCATTATTTTGTTGACGCGTCAAATGGTAGCATTATCGATTCATATAATGCTGCTCATCATGTTACTGCTTTTGGAAGAGGCGTGTTTGGTGATAAACAGATGTTTGAGGCTCAGGCATTTAATGGGATGTACAGGCTATTTGATGTTACTCGTGGTGATGGGGTAGTAACGTATGATCATACAACAGGTACAAATGTAGACATAACAAGTCTAAATAAGATGTTCCGGGATGGATCAGCCGTCGATGCTCATGCAAATGCACAAAAAACATATGATTATTATTTGGATACCTTTAATCGTAATTCTGTAGATGACAATGGTCAAATTTTAATATCAGCGGTTCATGTCGGACATAACTGGAATAATGCATCGTGGAATGGGAGGCAGATGTCCTATGGGGATGGAGATGGCATTCGTTTTCATCCGTTAGCAGGAGGACTTGATGTTGCTGCTCATGAAATGAGCCATGGTGTTGTTCAGCATACAGCCGGATTAATTTATCGTAATCAGTCTGGCGCCTTGAATGAATCGTTTGCAGATATATTTGGGGCAATGGTTGATCGGGATGATTGGCTAATCGGTGATGCAATTATGGCAGATGGAACGATGGCCTTGCGATCAATGGAAGATCCGACGGCATTGATTGAAAGACGCACACAGGAGCCCTATCCAGATCATTGGGATAGAAGATATACAGGACCATTAGATAATGGTGGCGTTCATATAAACAGCAGTATTAATAATAAAGCAGCTTATTTAGTTTCAGAGGGAGGAGAGCATTACGATGTTGAAGTGAATGGAGTTGGCCGTGATGTAACAGAACAAATTTATTATCGCGCCCTATCCCTTTATTTAACAAGTAATTCCGATTTTAGCATGATGCGTCAAGCTGCTATACAAGCGGCGACGGATCTATATGGAGACGAATCAGAGGCGGTGGCAGCTGTCGAACAAGCCTATAATGCTGTTGGAGTCTATTAGTTGAAAAAAATCAATACCTAGCTATCTGTTGTTGGAAGGTAGCTAGGTTATGTAATAGATCGATTCTTTCCGTGGGGATAGTAAGCTGTCTTAAATATGTATTTAAATAAATATGTTACAGTTCATCGTAATTAATCAGTTGATACTACTTCTACGACAATGTTCCCAGTAAGCTCATCATCTATAAAAATGAGTACATTCCAAACTCCGGGAGATGGGAATAATAAATTTGATGGCATATTAACTTCGTTTTTATTAATTTGTGCTCCGCTGTAGAATTCTCCAGAAAACACCTTAATTAAATCTTTTGCTCCTTTTTTTAATGCCATTATTTCTACTGGTTGATTTTTAATATTTTCTTGCCCCCAATAAAACCAAAAATATTTTTGTGATTTACTAGATACGATTGGGAAAGGACCAGTTATACCAAATGCATCCTTTTTTCCGATAACTTCATAAGTTAAATCTTCACCATCCTTACTTTTCGTATGATACTCAAAGATTGGAGTAAGCTCCCAATCATTATATGCTTCATTTAATGCAGTTGTTGAATTTTCATCATTCCCTTTTATAGCTTTTACGCTGTCTTCTTTCACTTTACTGTCCGTTTCACACGCGGCAAACACTATTAAGAAAAGCATTAGATAAACCAATACAACCGTTTTATGCAACGATATCACACCTCTCAACAATCTTATTAACTGAAAGTATGCTGGATTCTGTTAAATGATCCCTATTTCTATAAGGAGATTATTTCTTCCGCCAAATTGACTTGGTGTATGCGATGGTCATTCCTACTTTTTGCATGTTCTGCTGGCTCACACTACCAAATGTGGCTTGACCAACGATGATTTTACAGTTTGCCTCTCTTGCAAGCTGGATACGTCGTTGAAGTAAGGCTTGATGCACACCTTTATTTTGGTCGGTAGGAAGCGTTGCTGCGGCAGCTAAGTTCGCAATCGTATTCTTTGTAAATAGTACACCAACTCCTGCCGGTGTATTGCTGCTATTAGCAAGTAGAAACGTCCAGCCAGGCACCTTGTGCAAAACAGCGTTATTTTCTGCAATAAAGGGGTTTAAAAAATCAGGCATTGCGAATCCTTTTGTATAAATATGTGCAAATGTATTAAAATTGTCTATATGTATTGGTTTGATAGTAATATCAGGAAACTGTCTGCGTTTAAGCTTCGCCGTTTCTCCATAAAGAACGGTATGAAATCCTTTTTGGTAAAAGCCTCTGGAAGCAAGTGCATCAAATACAACATTTGACACATGGGCTGGAGTTAGTTCGAATTGTAACGGAATGTTCTTTTGCTGGTAAAAGTCAATTATCTTCTCTAAATGGTCGCTATCATTATCAGTCAGTCCTTTCACTGTATTAAAGGAAGGGCCAGGAATTTTGGTAGCAGTAAATGCAGTAGCATTTCCAAATGTTTTTACGTCAGCATCCATTGGATTTCCTTGGATGTGGGAAATAGCAGTTAATCTAGATTGGAGTGTATCAATCTCAGCTTGTTCGATCCGCAAAGCCATTTCGTTTGTTAGTATCACGTACACACAATCCCTTCTATAGCTCGTATATGACTATTCTCTTATAAATAATGAAAGCTTAAGGGAAAGTTGTGTAGCAATCCCCTTACAGCTGCTTCAAATCTTATACGTGAGATAATCGATTACAAAAGTAGTTACGTTTCGAATGTCTTTTCTGTTTTGGTTATCACCTTTTGCTTTAAGCGATCTGCTTGCTTAATATAAGCTTTCACATAACCTGGGATCGTGGACTCGTGGATGATCTTCTCGGTTGTCATCCAATAAACAGCAGCTATCTCGTTAGGATCTTTCGCAATTGCTTCACCAGATTGATGTTCACATAGATATACTATATTTACAACATGGATACCTGTATCGGTTACAAAGGAGGCGCTTGTTATTTATATAGGGTGCTTAACAGAAATTCCTACCTCCTCGGTAATTTCTCTACGTAATGTCGTTTCAAGTATGGTATCCGTATTGCCTTCTTGCTCTACTTTTCCGCCAATTAGTGATAATGTATTAGCGGCATGATCTTCTTTTTCACTTTAACTATTTGTTGTCTTTATAAATGGCGCCTTCTACAATTACGATAAACAATAGTATTACTGCTTATCTGTGTTATAAAGTCCTCTTCGTATTAAATTGGCAGTGATGGGTTCCCTATTTAGCTCGCGCGACCAGATAGATAATTGTCCCACGTGGTGGATTTCGTGAGCAATGACATGACGCATGATTTCCCCGTGGGTAAACATTCCAAAACAAGGCTTATAATCTTTACCAGCATGATACGATTCGATATAAGGTAAAATTTGTCTCCTACAAGTTTGGGAAAATGTTACTATATCCTCTAAGGTGGTAAATTCTTCTTTGTCATAATGGTATTCTTCTTTACCAGCTAATCCGTTTATCCACGCTTGCTCCACATCTATGATGTGAAAGAGCGTACCCAAAATACTTCTTACACCACCAATTCGTTGCTTTACCAGTTCATCGTGAGAAATTTGCGTACACCAATCAAACCATTCATCGCGAACCTGCCAATTATAGCGGAAGAATGTTAGCAAACGATCAGCTCCTTTTTATTAGCTCGTTCCGAAAATCTTTCAGTAGTCCCTGTCTTCTATGGATAAAAGGTAAATAGTAGAAGGTACTTGCTTTTTCTGGGAGTATGGTTGTTTCTGAAAAGATATAGATTGTTTTTTCCAAAGCCGCCGCAATGCCTAATTCTATATGACTCCCTTTTCCTGCAGGTACTAGCATAATAAATACATCACAGTCTACAACTGCTTGCTTCTCTTTGCTGCCAATGAATTGTAGCTCCTTTTCTGTGGTTGCTCGGGTATTCTGTGTCCAGTCGTATGTTTGTAGATGCCCGTTATGGACGAGCCCTTCTGCTAAGTAACGTACGTGCTCTTTGTTTTTAAAACTAGAAGCTATGTAGAATTTCATAGATGCGATTTTCCTTTCCAGCTTAAGCATTTGTTCGTGAAATAAAGTAAGACTGCTAGCCCCATCAAGGGTTGATCGAAGGAAGTGTATTTAAACATCACTAAGCTGTAAGCATGCTTGTTAGAATGTAGCCCCCCTTCTCCCGAAAATAGTTGGAAATATAGACTAGACCTGTCACACTATTAGTATATAATTAGTTAGAAAATTAGGAAAGGGTTGATAATTTTGAGGGATAAGCAGGCTAATGAGGCGAAGCTATTGACAAAAGCTGGGTTTACAGCAATTGGTCTAAAATGGGAAGGTACATTTGTTGGAGCGGCCGCTGGAGAAATTCGAAATCTGCAAAGAGAATTGCGAAGGCGAGTACATGAAATAGTCGATGCATTGGAGCCAGATCGTTTCTTTGGATTATCTTATCATGCAAATCCAGCTTCGAATGGTTTCATCCATTATGCTGTCGTGGAAGTGACTGACGTGGAAAAGATTCCATCGGGTATGGAGATTGTAACCCTACCTGAGCTAACATATGCAACGTGTGATCATGAAAAAGGACAGGCAATAGATCGCTCCTACCAAAATATCTATGAATGGATTCAAAGCCAAGGGTATGAGGAGAACCCTGTCGGTCATTTAACCCATGTTGAGCTATACAAGATGGATAAAATCGAAGAGGAGCCAGAATTTACGATATTAATACCCGTAAAGAAAAGCTAGATTTACAGAAGGGCTCAATTAAGACAAACAAATATCATTTCCAAAGAATAAACGATAAAACTCTGAACTATTATTCGAACATAACTTCGTATATCGAATGGAGTTCAGAGTTTCCTTATCTATATTTCGTTTGGTTTGTCCCTTTTCATACTAGCTATCTATAATGACACTAAACGTGTTGCCATCTAGATCATAAAAGTCAAAGCCAGTAATTGCTCCATGATCCTCTACCTCGGAAACATGCACACCTTTTTGCTTTAATTCAGTATGTAATGCATGCACATCAGCAGTTGTAAAATTGAAGTAGGAATTCTGAAAATCCGTAATGTCAGGGAAAGTGGTTGGTGGCATTTTTTTCACCTTTATAAGTGTTACATATTGCTTTTCCTCTGTAAAATAAAAATCTGCTCCATTACCATCTGGCCAAGCGCCAATAGGATTTAACCCAAGCTTCTCCTGATACCATTGAGCAGATTTTTCCATATTGGTTACAGGGATAAATACAGCGCCAATTTTTATCATCTCTATTCCTCCTTTTTTGATTTCACTTTAAGTAACGCAAGCTGGGAGCTAATTCTTACACATTAGGTATTTTTTTGAATGAGGACTACAAAACTCAATGTATTCCCAGCCAAGTCTGTATCGAGTTGTGCGTGTTCAATCATTTTTTGTATAATTTTTGAATCTAATGGTAGGATTGTTTATGTGAACTCCTTATAGTTAGGGATTTGGACAGGACTACCATACCCTAATTATAAGGTTTTTTCATGAATTTTTATAGTTGGAATTACCAATATTCGCAATCTTGAGGAAATGTATGTTGCTTGGCTTTAGTTTCAAAATGTAATGATCGCTAGTGAGGAAATTATAAAATTAGAGGCTGAGACAAAAGAATGAAGAAACAATTCGTTTTCTAATTAGAATCATTCATTTAGCACCTGAAATAAGCGAGACTCCGGAGGGAACAGCACGAGTCCAAAGATCCACTTGGTAACGTGTTTTTCTTTACTAAGTTAGCTGATGCCGTGCCCGCGAAAAGCGCGTATAGTTTCACGGTGCGGCGATGATACTCCTATTGATAACATGATTATTCGTATTTTGAGTAAAGAAGTTGTGTTTTGTCCCAGCTTCTCGTTGGTAAAGTGTCCTTCATATGGCGAAACTTAAACAGCCCGTTTGATGAGCGGATACTTATTTGTACTTAACCCCTCCTTCACTTATCCATACAGTTAGAATCTTTTAGAATATGATAATACTGTATTGGTAAGAAAGGAGGAATTCGATGAAAGCTGATTACTTTTATCAAAAAGCCTGTAAATACTATGGAAAGCCAGTTAAGGTCGTAGATCACTATGGGAAATGTTATCGTGGTGTTCTAAAGGATGTTACTCCTAAAGGAATTTATCTTGATTCAGGTGTATCAGGGTTCTTTTTTCCCTTCTTTGCTATTGTTTCCCTTGTATTGTTGACATCATTATTCTTTATTTAAAATAAAAGAACCCTTCTAAAAAGTCGAGTATGAATAATGATTACTAGTACACATCGAAGGATTTTAATCATCAAAAGATGCCTCTTATCAACTTATGAAAGAGGCATCTTTTTCGAAAGGATTAACAATTCGGAGGGAAATATTAATAATAGTATGGGAAAAATAAACGACGTAGTCGGAAAAATGGAAATCGGAACCGTCTAAAACGACGAAACCTTCTAGGAAAACCGAATCCACCATATCCGCCATATCCGCCATATCCACCATACCCAAAGCCGTATTGGCGTTCCGTTCCTTCTTCTCTGTCCATATCACCATATGGCATGAGCAATGTTACATTGTCGTCATCTACATCTTCAATAATGCCATCATACATTTGCCCATCTATTGCTTGAATTTGCACAAAATATAAATGAAATTTATTACATAATTCATACATTTGTTTTTTGTGTGTATTATGATCCATGTATGGAGAATCATAGCCTGGTTCATATGGTGATTCATAGTGTTGATATGGGTGATCCATTTCATGTTGATAGTGCATTGTATCATTCCTTCCTATATTACCTCACTCCTAAAATATTCATCCCATAGGCAAATGTTACAAAATATAACTAATAAATTTAAAATATCATCTTATTGTTGGCAATTTAATAGTGGTACATGCCCAATTCTCCACATTAAATGATGCAGCTAAAATAAAGGGAATTTCAAAATTATAAAATGCAAATTAATCAACGTAATACTCCAAAACGGATTAAAATCACCTTTCATTCTTTTATCTCCGTTGACTCACTCCAGTCGCTACGTTTCCATTCGGGAGCTTCCGCTTTTGTTCCTTCTATATTTAGAGTATAGAAGGAAAAGTATAGGCTCCTTTTGTTTTAAATAAATACTACCCCTTGTATCTCCGCAATTATTTTTATATATAAACAAAAAGGTTAGTCACTAAGACCAACCTCATGAACTATACTGTTCGCTTTCTGATGGAACAGAAATTCCCATTGATTGTAAAGCTTCTTTTGTTTCATTTAAATACGCTTCTGCCTGCTCTTGCCATATGATAATTGTTTCCATAAAGGATTTATATTCAGTTGGCGCATTTTCAGCCATCGTATCTAAGCCCTCACGTACTTTTTTATCTTGCGTCTCCGCATTAATTATACAAGCTATTAATGTGTCAATAATAGATTGCCGTTGCTCACCATTCGTAAGTCTTTGAGATGATCCCACTGCGGTTATACGATGATAGGATGCAGGGACTAGGTGACTATGCATTTCGTTGTTCCCTTTTAAATCCTTTGTTTCCGGTATATGGAATAACTCGCTACTCATAGCACATACCATTTCTTCAGCATACAAACTATGGTACAACAAAGATAAAACAGCTTCCCAATTGCTTACTCTGTAATTATAAAATGGATACAAAAAAACCATCTCCCTTATTTGATAAAAGAATTATCTTTTAGGGTATGATCACATATCCAAGTAGGTGTAATTGATTGGAAAGTTTTCATAAAAAAGATGCTGACAAAAATAAAATGTAAGTCAGCATCATCATTTCTTCAATTGTCGATTTATTACGTTAAAACTTTCTAATAACTGTGTCCAAATGCTGCAGCTCCTACAATGATTAATAGAATGAATAATACAACAATAAGTGCAAATCCACCACCGTATCCGTAGCCACCACCATAGCCGCAGCCGTAACCGCCACCATAGCCTTGACCGCCATATCCGAATGACATTCATATCCCTCCTTTTATCCTGCATATAACTGACAGTAAGACCCCCACCTCAAGCAATAGAATGAAATCAAAATTGGTAAGTGGTGGATCGACTGCCAGTAAATGTCCGATTGGTTCAAAAGTCTTTAGGTCATACTTGTGGTACTAACCATCCGTGGGGGATAAACAAAATTAAATTTATATCAACACTCTCTACATAGTAGGAGTGACAAACATGGCTATCATTATTCGTTAAATTGGGTTACTTTATTTCGTCTTAATTCTTATTTACGTTTATTAGCCGTAACTACCATAGCCGAATGATCCAGCACCAACAATAATTAGAACGACAAACAACACAACAACTAGCGCAAATCCACCACCATACTGTGACATTTTTAGATTGGACCCTAATAAATAGACTTCTCTTATAACCTATGAATGAAGGCTTTATTATGATTGGTTATACGCTGATAATGATAAGATTTTTCCGTCTAGAACTGCATAACCTCACTACGTGAGGCATTTTAAACGTATATCAAGAGGAGGGATATTCATGATTGAAAAATGATGTTATGGCTTATGGACCCTACAATGGGCGCATTGATGGAAAATATGTTAATAAGTAAACATGATGAAAACCCATATTCAGTGACACCTATTGTAGGGAAGCTAAACCTACGGGCTTTTAAACAAAATAAAATTATGTAAGCAACTAATTTTAACATTTCCTTTGACAACATGATGTATTAGGAAAATGCGGATTTTACAGAATTTCTAATTCCCAAGTATTAAAATTGAGAAGCTAGCCTTTTGGTTCCTTCATTGACAGTTAATGTCCGCGTGACCTGGCTCGTTACTATACATCCAACAATTAGGTTTTAAAACTATACAGACCATATATCCATACATAAACTATAGCAATTATATGGAAGGAAGGTGAAAACATGCTAAAAACGTTTAAAGCTAGATTGAAGGGAGATAACGAAGTCCCCCCGGTAAAGACTAACGCTTTTGGTAGTGCAAAATTTGTAGTAAATAAAAGAAGAACTAAAGTAAAGTTTTCGCTAGATGTTCGGAACATTCGAAATTTCATTCAGGCTCATATTCACTTTGGTGAACGTGGAGAAAATGGACCAGTAGTAGTTTTCCTATTTGGGGCTAACCTAGAAACGCTTGAGGAACAAAATGGCATTACGACGCAAAGAGGGGTTGTTACTGGCATTATTACTGATGATGACATTGTACCAAATGAGGTAGGAATAAGGACTGTAGAGGATTTAATAAATTCTATGGAACGAGAACTAACGTATGTAAATGCTCATACTGAACAAAATCCTGCAGGGGAGATTAGAGGTCAAATTGTACCACTTTAGTTTCCGCGATTAATCGCTAATGATATTCGCACTAGGATAGTTATAACCGATTATGTAAGAAATTTAATTGTTTATGTATTGTAACGATGCTAACCTATAAAATAAAATAAATTCCAATTAAAGTATTGTGGTCCGTCGTTCCATAAGCTTATGTATATGATAGGGTAATAGGTTATAAAACGACAATCTTCTGTATATAAAAATCTAGTAGAAACCAATGGGCTTTTCCTTTGTTTGTCATGTTATAACCTTTTATCTTATGAAACCTGTCTCAGATGATATGGTAATGAAACATAAATTACATGACATTCCTTTTCTTTCTAAGACACGTTTTTTAAGCCGAATTATCGGGAAGAAAGGTCCACATTTTAAGCTTCTCGATGGAATCATGAAAGATAAATGAGCGGTCAATTGCTCGTAAAGCCCGATTAGTGTGATACAGTGAAACTTACCTTTGCATTCTTTCAAAGGTATCATTGTTGAATCGATCGGGTTCGTATCGTTGATGGAAAAAGCGTATGCGGAGCTCTTAGCGACTGTAGAAGGGATAAATAAGGTCCTATTTATCTAGGTCTATGGAAGCTTTTTTTATAAAATTTCTAATAAATGCACTATTTTACTGTATAATTAAAATATTCAAATAAAATGAGGGGATGTGGACAAGCTCATGGATTGGAAGAATCACATGAAGAAAGGATTTTTGCTCCTCTTGTTCTTATTTATTACGATAATCCCATTTTTGAAACAGGAGGAGCCCTTATTTGTAAAAGCATCCGAAGATATAACAGCGGCAGAAATGGATGAAGATGCTCCGTTGGATGAAAAGCTTTCCGCTATACTAGCGAATGAGCATCTGGAAGGGACGGTTACGGGTGTTAGCATTAAGCGTGCAGATACTGGTGAACTACTTTATCAACAGAACGGTGACATTCGACTACATCCGGCTTCTAACATGAAATTACTAACGGCAGCAGCAGCTTTAGAAACACTTGGGAAGGACTACCAATTTGCGACAGAGATATTAACGGATGGTAAGCGAAGAGGGAAGGTACTACATGGAAATCTATACTTAAAAGGAAAGGGTGATCCCACCCTCCTCCAAACGGATTTTGTTCAATTTGCTAAGGATTTAAAGAAGCAAGGAATTCGGAAAATTAAGGGAGATCTTGTAGGTGATGATACATGGTATGATGACGTTCGTCTTTCGCAGGATCTGAATTGGTCTGATGAGCCATTTTATACAGGTGCACAGGTCTCGGCATTAACCCTGTCACCAAATGAAGACTACGATGCTGGTACGGTAATTGTAGAAGCAACTGCGAAAGATACTGCCAAAGGAAAAGCGGAAATACGTGTTACGCCAGAGACAGATTATATAACGATTAAAAATAACACGAAAATGGTGGATGCCGGAGAGCCGAGGGATATTTCGATTGAGCGAGAGCATGGATCGAATACGGTAGTTGTTGAGGGGACGATGCCAGTAGAAGGTGCAGCGTCTAGGTCGTGGGTATCGGTATGGGAGCCAACTGGATATGCGCTCGATGTATTTAAAAAATCATTAAAAGCACAGGGGATCTCTTTTATTGGCAACTCCAAGGATACGTTTGCAGCAACACCGGCAGATGCCCAGCTCCTAACATCTAAACAGTCAATGCCATTAAAGGATTTACTCATTCCGTTTATGAAACTAAGCAATAACGGGCATGGTGAAGTGCTGACAAAGGAAATGGGAAAAGTAATAAACGATGAAGGCAGCTGGGATGAGGGGCTGCAGGTGATCGGAGACGTTATTACCGATTTTGGTGTAGATGAAGACACGATACTACTTCGGGATGGTTCTGGAATGTCGCATAAGAATATGATTCCAGCAAATGATCTTGCTGAATTGCTTTACAACGTACAGGATGAGGACTGGTTCGCTGCTTATAAGGAGTCATTACCGGTTGCAGGTGAAGCAGAAAGGTTAGTTGGAGGTACACTTCGGTATCGAATGACATCAGAGCCGGCAAAAGGAAATGTGACAGCAAAAACAGGATCGTTAACGGGGGTATCCACCCTTTCTGGCTATGTTACAACGAAGGATGGGGAGCCACTTATTTTCTCCATCATGGTAAATAATTACGTGGGTTCTAGTGCAACGATTAGAGAAGTGGAAGATCAACTGGCTACCACGTTAGCAGCACATGAATTTACGGAAGAATAATGAATGCCATGGAGGATGGCTGAGGCATTATGTAAATACAGTAACTAACCTATTTGGAAACCTCTTCGGGAGAAGAATTTGTGTGTGAAAGAGGTTTACTTAGAAGAATGTTGAATTGTATATTCAGTTATGTCGGAGGAGAGCTGCTTTTTGGGCAGCTCTTTTTACGTTGAAGATGGCTATCGCTAAATGTAGCTTGGGATGCTAAAATGAAAAGAAAAAGGGCTCGTTATGCAGAGGTGATTCCCTATGCCTAGATTAACATCTGAAAATACTTTTTTAAAAAGCTTACAGTTAAAACAGGAGCAAGTGCCTTCCTTTGATACATTTCCATTCGATCTACCCGTTATTCGTCATTTGGGAGTGTTAGATTTTCATCCAAATGTTACGTATATCATCGGTGAAAATGGCATGGGTAAATCAACACTGTTAGAGGCAATTGCTGTAGAATTAGGCTTTAATCCAGAGGGAGGTACGCGGAATTTTAACTTTTCCAGCTATGATTCGCATTCACCTTTAGATAACTATATTCGGATTAGTAAAGGTGTCCAGCGCCCGATCGATCATTTTTTCTTTCGTGCAGAGTCGTTTTACAATGTAGCAACGAATATTGAAGTGATGGATAGTCAGCCAATGGCTGGGCCACGTATTATTGACTCCTTTGGAGGTAAATCTTTACATGAGCAATCTCATGGAGAGGCCTTTTTCGCAACTTTTATTCATCGTTTTCAAGGGAATGGTCTTTATATATTAGATGAACCAGAAGCGGCTTTATCACCGTTACGACAAATGTCCATGCTTACGCGCATTCATGAATTAGTAGAAAATGGCTCACAATTTATTATATCCACCCACTCACCAATTCTTATGGCGTATCCACAGTCTCTATTATTTGAATTATCGGATTCGGGTATACGGGAAACGACGTTAGAAGAGACAAGTCATTATGCTATGATGCGGCAGTTTTTTGAGAATAAGGATCGAATGCTCCATCATTTGTTTTACGAGTAGAGCTGTTTGATTTGTCTGGTAAACGTCATATATCCATTGGAAGGAAAGAGGAGACTATCGATAACGGTATAAGCCCTTTAGTTTTCTTGGAAAAATAGAAGGTCATTCAAAAACAAGTGCGTATTCTCAGGCAAATATGGCTATCTCATTTGTTTTTAAAGGGGCTTGGATGTATAAGGATGGAAAATGTCGTGTGTAAGTGTAACCAACAAGGGAAAGGTAAGTGGATATGTCAAGAGTTAAAAAAACAATTTATACGTTAGTTGTGATTCTGGTGATATTAGCGATTTTTTCATTTGTATCTACAAATGTTTTATTTAAATAAAGCAATTCATTTGTTTTATTTAATAACCAAAAAGGGAGAGCGTATTGCTCCCTTTTGTTCAAAGTTAAGAAAGTATAAAATCAGTGCAATGACTGCGTTAAGCCAAGTAGTTATTTTGAAATGTTAGATGTATATTGGCAATGCTCCGACTAATTACTTCGCTTTCCGCGGGCACGGCCTCAACTAA
>NZ_JAWDHA010000027.1:0-50379 GCF_034190895.1 Virgibacillus sp. M23
CTTCACTTCCATTTAGTGACGCTTGTTTATAATGCCTCGAGATTAGCCGCGGATCGGATTAGACTAGAAATGAAACATAAGACGCTAAAAGCTGCATAAATAAAATTGATCTTTATTAAAAAAACTTAAAAATCATCAAGGAACAACTCTATGCATTTTTAAAAACAGCAATTATGAAATTGATTCAATAAATTAAATTAATAAAATCATCTTTAGAAATTTTTCCTAAGTAATGAGATACATCAACATTTGCCAATGCTTCTTCCAGAGCTTGGCGATTATGACGAACACCTACTAACTTTTCTTCCATGACTTTTATTTCACCAATACCAAAGAAATCCCCATAAATTTTACAATTTCCAATGACACCTTTTTTAACATCTAGTCGCACATCAACAAGACCAGCAGGGAATTTATGTGATGCTTGAATGTTGAAGGATGGTGATTTCCCATAGTTCCATTCCCAATTTTGATAGCGCTCACGCGATATTTGATGGACATTTTCCCAATCTTCCTCAGTTAACTCATAGCGCGGAACATCAGCAACATCCTCTACGTCGAATACATGTCGCAGAATAATCTCTTTAAATTCATCAACGGTAATTTTTTTCTCAAGAAATTCTGAAATGTTAGCAACACGACTACGGATTGACTTAATTCCCTTTGACTCAATCTTTTCTTTTTTAACTTTTAATGCAGAAACAACATTTTCTATTTCAGAATCCAGCATAAGTGTACCATGGCTGAACATTTTCCCTTTGGTTGAATACATGGCATTCCCTGAAATTTTCCGACCTTCTACAGTAAGGTCATTTCTCCCTTGTAGTTCAGCTGGCACACCAAGTTTATTTAAAGCATCAACCACTGGTTGTGTAAATTTAGCAAAATTTTGAAAGCTATTTCCATCATCTTTCGTTATGAAGCTAAAGTTTAAGTTACCTTCATCATGGTATACTGCTCCGCCACCTGATAATCTACGGACGACTTTAATGCCGTTATCATCTACATATTGTGTATTTATTTCTTCGATCGTATTTTGATTCCGACCGATAATAATAGATGGAGCATTCACATAAAATAGTAAATATGTATCTTTCTCACCAAAATTTTGCAATACATATTCTTCAAGTGCAAGATTAATTGATGGGTCTGTAATCCCTTTATTGTCAATAAACTTCATCGTTTATACTCCCTTCAACATAAAAATAGGTATTTGGTATAGCTTTAGTTTAATGTAAATAAGAGTAGTAATCAAAAAATAAACCTAGCGCTCCCAAACCAAACCTTCTTTTGCAATTTGTATTACACCTTGATAAATCTGTTCCGCCTCTTCTTTTAATTGATTCTTATCACCGTACTGAGGCAAATGACTTAAAATTAGCTGTTTAACATTAGCTTGTTGTGCAATTGATGCTCCTTCACTACTAGTCATATGCCCTACATTTGTCCCATCTTGTTCCGCATAAAGATTGCAATCTGTAATCAAAAGATCTGCATTCTTCGCAAAATCAATCCAGTCTATATGATAACTAGTGTCTGCTGTATATACAATAACATGTTGACCATCTGTAATACGCATTCCATAACAAGGGACTGGGTGCTTCGTTTTTAGAAAAGTAATGGTAAACGGTCCTACGCTTAAAGGCAATGCTGGGTCATATTCTATTCCCTTTGTAAATGAATGTGTCAATGAATCAAATGCGTCTCTATCCTCTGTATGTGCAAAAATGGGTAATACACGGCCTACTCCTGTTATATAATAGTTGACCAATCTTGCATACTGTAGAACTCCAATATCAGCGATATGGTCGTAATGATAATGAGACAATAGGACAACGTCCAAATCTGAAATTGCTTTAAACTGTTGCAATTTTGATAAAGCTCCACTACCCATATCTAGCACCATGCTATAACCTCTCGTTTCTAGTAAATAGCATGAAGTTGCTCCATTTGGCGCAGGATACCCACCCCAGCAGCCAATAACAGTAAATTTCATAAGCATACACTCCTATTTTTTATTTTGTTGTAACACAGTATTGACTAATTGAATACTGTTATATTACAATGAGTTTAATTCAATCAAGAGGAGGAATCACATGATAAACGTCATGGAGTTTTTTAGAAATCTACCTAAGAAAAAGTGTAGTAAATGTGGTCATGAAATGGTTGAGAAAGCAGATTGCTACGGTAATTTATGTGACGATTGTGATCATCCAGCTAGATAATGTTATCATTTAATTCTTGATAAAGAAATAATCTTTGTAAGTGCTATTTCCATCAGTGGGGGTTTTGCCTTCACCCCCACGTATTATTTACGATACCGTCGACCTTTGTAATGTGGATAAATCAAAATCACCAGAAACCAACAGCTTTAACCTACCATAAAGTGAGTTTTTATTGCCAAGCTATAAGCTCTCTAGCCCCCAGCCAGAGGTTTTCTCCTTAAAACAAAAGCACAAGCGCCTGATTAGAAGCCTAGCGACTGGAGCGAGTCAACGGAGATAGAGCTTGCGAGCCGATGTTGACTTAGATTAGGGCGGTTCGTGAAGTCGCGTAGTTTCTAGGCGCTGGAGCTGGACGAGGCTCAACACGCCCATCTTTATCCACTTGGGCAAATTTTATAATTTCCTAGACTAAAAAAGCCGAATAGAATTTCAGCTTCTATCCGGCCCACTGTATATATGATTACTGTAAGAATGATATGACATCTTGTGCGGTTTGCTCACCTTGTTCAATACAATCGGGAATACCAGCCCCATCAAAGGAACATCCTGTTAAAAACACTCCTGGTACATGTTTATTAGCCTCATTACGCACTTCAGAAAGACGCTCCAAATGTCCTACAGTATATTGCGGTCGTGAATTCTTCCATCGAGTAATGACGCGAAACTCTGGCTTTGCTTTAATTTTCATGGTCTTATTTAAATCATTTAAAACAACATCCGTCAATTCATCGTCAGATAAGTCGACTACAGACTCGTCATTTGGTCTCCCTACATAGCACCGTAGTAAGATCTTTCCTTTAGGTGTCGTTGTTGGCCATTTCTTATGCGTCCATGTACAAGCTGTGATTTGATAATCGCTGCTTCTTGACACTAGAAAGCCTGTACCATTAATATCCTTTTTAATAGCTGACTGATCGAATGCTAAAACAACATTTGCTGTAGATGTAGATGGAACAGTAGTAAATGGTTTAAAGAAATCATACTGGCTAAAAATTTTTGGTATTGTAAAATGCGGTGTAGCCATGATGATTGCATCAGCTTTATACACATTTCCATTGCTTAGTAACAAATGGTACCCATGCTCCTTTTTTTCCACATGATCAACAGATGTTTGCAAGGAGATGATGTCGTCGTCAAGTACTTCTTCCAAACGATTCACAAGTGTTTCCAATCCATTTGTAAAGGAAAAGAATACGCCTTCTGGATTTTTCTTTTTACGCTTATCCGCCTTTGGCATCGTTTTCTGCAAGCCCTTTATTACACTACCATATTTTTGCTCCAATTGATAAAAGTTCGGATAGGTTGCCTTTAAACTCATTTGGTCAATATCCCCAGAGTGAATTCCAGATAATAATGCCTCAATTTGATTTACTAATAACTCATTTCCAAATCGACGGCGGAAAAAAGCACCTAGTGATTGATCGTCCTTTTGTTTCCCTTTAGGCAATACCAAATCAAATAACGCGCGAGCCTTACCCTTTGGTGAAATTAACTTAGAAGTGAGTAACGGTCCGATATCCTTTGGAACTCCCATAAACGTTCCTTTAGGCATCTTATGTAATCTATCATTAACCAATATATAGGATTGTCCTGTTGCATTACGGACGATTTGCTCTTGTAACCCTAATTCTTCCACAAGTTTAACAGCAGGCTGTTTTCTGACAAGAAGTGAATCCGGACCTTGTTCAATCGTAAACCCATCACGTCTCAAGGTTTTTATTTTTCCACCTAAGCGGCTATTTGCTTCAATTAGCTTAATCTCATAGGGTAGATTTTTTGCTTTTATCTCTTTTTGTAAATAGTAGGCAGCAGATAAGCCTGTTATTCCGCCACCCACAATTGCAATCGTCTTGGTTGGCTTCATTGTACTTCACGCTTTACTTTTTTCAAAACAACTTCAGACAATGTACGAATGAACTGGGGATGAACATTCGGCATTTCCGGACGATAGTATGTTGCTCCTAGCTCGTCACAAACTACTTTGCATTCATAATCATTATCAAATAGTACTTCTAAATGATCCGCAATAAAGCCGACAGGCGCATAGACAAATGTACGATATCCCTTTTGCTCATAAAGATCTCTTGTTAGATCTTGTACATCAGGTCCAAGCCAAGGATCAGGAGTATTCCCTTCACTTTGCCAACCAATTTCATAATTACGAATACCCGTTTCTTTAGCAATTAACTTCGCTGTTTCTTCTAACTGTTGTGGGTATGGGTCACCATTTTGCAAGATTTTTTCTGGCAGGCTATGTGCTGAAACAATTAGGACTGCTTTTTCACGCTCATCCTCTGTCATTTTATCGTAGACAGCAGATATTTGATCTGCCCAATACTTAATAAATCCTGGCTCGTCATACCAGCTTTCTACAGAAGTAATGGATGTCACGCCATGCTTAGCAGCTTCATCATTCGCTCGTTGATTATAAGATTTAACACTAAAGGTAGAATAGTGAGGAGCTAATACAATGGAAACAGCTTCCTCAATACCATCATTTGCCATTTGCTGTACAGCATCCTCAATGAATGGTTCGATATGCTTTAGACCGATGTAAGCTTTAAATTCAACTTCATCCTGTAAAGCATTTAAATTTTCTTCTAATGCCGCTGCTTGCTGCTCTGTTATTTTTGCTAATGGAGAAATTCCGCCAATTGCTTTGTAACGATCTTTTAAATCCTGTAATGCAGCTTCATCTGGTTTTCTCCCATGGCGAATATGCGTGTAATAACGTTCGATATCCTCCTCTTTATAAGGTGTTCCATAAGCCATTACTAATAATCCCAATTTTTGTTTTCCCATTACCAAGCACCTCTTCATTTAGATTTCTTGCTTAAAGATTATTTGTTCTTTCCTGTATATTCATGAATAAAGGCCGTCAGTTTTTCTAATGTAGCCGGTTTGATATCCGGCGTAACCCCGTGACCAAGGTTAAATACATGATTGCCATCTGCAAGGCCTTCATCCAGAATAGTTTTGGTTTTCGTTTTAATCATTTCCCAATTCGTTAGTAGAATCGTTGGATCAAGATTTCCTTGGACTACTTTGGTTACCCCGATTTGTCTAGCTTCAGCAATTGAGGTACGCCAATCCAAACCAATAACATCCACCGGCAAGTCATTCCATTCAAGTAATAAGTGCCGTGCACCAACCCCAAAAATGATTAGTGGTACTTGATGCTTTCTCAACTCGGAGAAAATACGCGTCATTACTGGTTTTATAAACACACGATAATCAGCAGCATTTAAGTTACCTACCCAGGAATCGAAGATTTGAATAACTCGAGCTCCCGCTTCAACCTGGGCATCCACATACGCTATCACCATATCTGATAGTTTGTCCATTAAAGCAAACCATGCATCTGCTTGCTGATACATGAATGCTTTCGTTTTATTGTAATTTTTAGAAGGTCCGCCTTCGATCATATAACTAGCTAACGTAAACGGGGCACCGCTAAATCCAATTAAAGGCACATCTAGCTGCTCTTCCGTCAATAGGCGAATTGTGTCCAACACGTATGGAACATCTGCTTTCGGATTAATTGCACCAAGCTTTTCTACATCATGAAAAGATGTAATTGGATTATGAATAACTGGACCAATTCCCGATTTAATTTCAACATCGACGCCAATAGCAGGTAATGGCGACATAATATCTTTATATAAAATCGCAGCATCCACGCCATAATTTTCAACGGGCAATCTAGTAACATAGGCACATAATTCTGGTTGATGCGTAATTTCAAATAATGAATACTTCTCCTTTAGAGCCCTGTATTCTGGTTGGGATCTCCCCGCCTGACGCATAAACCAAGCTGGTGTATAATCGGTAACTTCCCCCTTATATGCGCGAATTATCGTATCATTTATTTTCTTTGACATACCATCCATCCTTTTCACGTACTTCATTAGCCACTAATAACTATATCGATTAATAGTAAACCTGTATAGTAATGCTTACTGATTGTCATGAATTTGTCTAAATTATCACGTTAATTGTACTGATTTAGAGCGTTTACCTTCTACTTTTGTTAATGGGTTATAAGGAACAATATAATACCTTTTCGATCTAAATAATGCGTCATCGATCGTAAATTCTGTAACACCTTCAACTTCGCCAATTCGCTCATCTATGCCAGCTTTATCACGGTAAATTCGATAGATGACACGTTTATCCGTAGACCCCTCCCATGTCAGCTTACCCCTTACTAGTGATATACTCCCAAAGGAATAACTAGCTTGTAAATTCTTGATTTCAGGGAGGACTATCGGCTTCGGAACAGCTGTAACCTTTTCTGGTTTTGTAAATGACTGGACAAGTGAATCCTGTTTATCCAACTCCGTTAAAATGCTTTTTACAAGCCTTGTTGGGTATTCACTACCACCAGTTAAGTAATGCTCCTTATCCGATTTATCATATCCCATCCATAATGCCATGACGTATTCTGGTGTATAACCGGCAAACCACGCATCTTTTGTCTTTCCTTTGACTTGCAAATGTTGTGTCGACCCTGTCTTTCCAGCTAATGCTTTAGAAAAATCTCCAGCACTTGCAGTTCCACTGGCCACTGTTTCTATAAGCATCTCCGTCATGTTCCAGGCAACCTGGGAATCAAACACTTTCGTAGACTTTGGCTTAGCATGGAATAATAGCTTTTGATTACGATTATAGATACGGTCTATCGCATTCGATTCGATCACTTTTCCTTTCCGTGGAAAAACGCTATAGCTTTCCATTAGCTCAATGGGGGTTATTCCCTCCGTCAGTCCTCCTAAGGCAATTGCAAGTCCTTCATCCTTTATAGAAAGGTTTAGTTTGCTTAAATATTGCTTAGCATTTGTGATGCCAATCTCATTTAAAAGCCAAACAGCCGGTGCATTTTTTGAGTGAATGACTGCATCATAAATAGAAACAGCTCCTTCATAATTATCGTCATAATTTTTGGCCGTATAACCATCATAATCAATTTCTTGATCTGGTATAAGTGTATAAGGCTGAAATTTTTCTTTTTGCATCATAGCTGGTCCATATACTGCAATAGGCTTCATCGTCGAACCTGGTTGTCTTGATACTGTAGCACGGTTCAGGTCACCTAGTTGATAATCTCTACCTCCGATAATGGATACGATCTTTCCGGTTTTCTGCTCCATCATAGCAAAGGCTCCTTGTGTACCAGCAGTATTACCTGGGAAATAATTCTCGTTTTTAAACTGATCATATGCTACTTTTTGTGCAGTATCATTCATATTTACAATAATTCGATAGCCTCCGCGCTTCAGTTCTTCCAATGATAGATCATGCTCAGCTGCGGCTTCTTTCATGACAAAGTCAACATAGCTCGCAGCCCATGGTTTTGGATCCCATTTATTCACATCTAACCCAAGAGATCTCTGTTCCTCTTTAACGCGCTGTTCTGTAGTAATTACACCTGCATCCTCCATCGATCTTAAAACAGTATTACGTCTATCCTTAGCCTTGTCAGGGTGGTTTATTGGAGAATACCCATTTGGTGCCTTAGCAAGCCCTGCCAGCAAAGCTCCTTCGGCAATCGTTAATTCTTCAATTGGTTTGGAAAAGTAATAATTTGCAGCAGTTGCTACACCATATACCCCTTGTCCAAAATAAATTTCATTTAAGTACAATTCAAGAATGCGTTCCTTAGGAAGTGTTTGTTCTAGGTAAACAGCTGCCATCACTTCTTTCGTCTTACGTAACCATGTTTTATCATTCGTGAGAAACAGGTTCTTAGCAAGCTGTTGTGTGATGGTGCTAGCTCCTTCCACTTTACTCATTGCAATAATATCTTTGTATATCGCCCGAAACACAGAACGGAAATCGACACCAGCATGACCATAAAACCGCTTATCTTCAATCGAAATAAACGCCTCTTGAACATGCTTTGGGATATCAGCAAGTGAAGCAAGGGTGCGGTTCTCATTGTATAATCGACCTATGATTTCTCCATCCTCAGTTTCAATCGTAGTTGTAGCATTTAATAAAAATTTCTCATCATCAACTACTAGCCTACCTGCAAATACAATGGCAGCAAAACTTAAGAATCCAATAAAAATAATAAATAGACAGCTATAAAGTATTACCTTTAATTTACGAACAAGGTGGGAACGCTTGGACTTCCTTCTTTCTATTCTGCTCATTTGTTCACCTCTACACATTCACACCTACATTATACGACACAAATCTACAATCTTAAAGTTTTATACTTCATATTAATTAATAATTATTTCAAATAGATTCTAAAGAAAGATTTATGTGAATGCAAACAAAAAACAACCCCTATAGCAAAGCAGAGTTTGTTTTAATCACGATTAAAGATTAACTGATTTGTTAGATAACCATTATTTATAATTTCTTCTAAAATTTTCTCCTTCACTGATTCTTCTACTTTATATTCTGTCCAAACATTTATCTCAAGCTCCTTAGCTTGTAGTGATATTAGTTCAACAGAAATCTTAGCTTTGGAAAGATGCATGTCGATGATGGCAGTTACATCAGCTTGTGCTGCTTGAGTTATTTTCTCAATATCGTATGCATCACTAATTTTTTTGTCGGCGATATTCTCACCAACATAAAACAATAATTCAGGTTCACTGACCTCATATGCAGTAGCATGATACGCTCCATGCATCACATCAAAAGAAAGTTCTTTAATAAGGAAGTTGCTATCGTATTTAGCTTCTAAATAATCCCTAAAACTAGCTTTGGCATTGGCCATCCCCCATGGTGTTCCATGAGCAACAAAAAAAATAAGACATATAGATAAAACCAAAAGAATGGGGACCGTAATTAACACGTTTTTAGAAAGTTTCATAGTGCTTCCACCTTTCCTAGTGTATAGCATAGCATATTTTCTAAATTGACAAATATTTATTTTTCCACGTGTAAGATTTAATAAGAAAAGATATTGACTAACTAGTATCTGTATAGGGTATGATGACTATAAGAGCATTCAAGAAAGGGGAAATATAATGAAAGCTTTTATGACTAATGGAACTGCAGATTTTCTAAAGAAGCTTGAAGAAAAACATACGGATAAACAACTTTGGATCATGAGTTCAAATTCAGGATCACTTGCCTATTATGAAGATGAAAAGAAAAGCATATTTGCATCAGGAAGAGAATACGACATTCTAATCCACAAAGGAAATTTACAGGAAGAGGGATATGTCGTTATGAATAATATTCCAGTAACGGAAGAGGGGCAGCCAGTATTCGAGGATCGTTTTAAAAAACGTAAACACGAAGTAGACATGATGCCTGGCTTTCAAGCATTCCGGTTGTTAAAGCCCAAAAAAGGGAATACGTACGTTGTATTCACACAATGGAAGTCAGTACAAGATTTTGAAAACTGGAAAAACTCGGATCAGTTTAAGCAATCCCATAAAGGACAATCAACAAAACCACCGGCTTATTTCGCAGATAGACCATTCCTTACTACGTATCATATGTTAAGTGACGAATAAGGATATACTAAACTGGGGAGGTCTCAGAAGATGACATTTTCAACACAGTTGGAATAAAATACCTTTCTATGGACAGTTATTCAGCATCCTCGTGAGGTCACGAATTCCGGGGATTTTTACACGATTGCCTTTCCCATAGTAGGTTGGGCATATTCTATGCCCATATGAACACTTGTAGATTCCCTCGTTATAATCCGTAATTAATGGAACTTCCTCTATGTTGTCTTTGCTTAGATACCTTTGATATTCACAACCATTATTGGGGATAAACAAAACACCTAATGATGGAAGTTTCACTTTATACAGTAATTTTCAAGAATAGTCGTTTCTGAATCCGCAGCGAATATACACTGCTTTTGTCGATACGGACCTTTCTCTAAAATTTATAGCACATATTCTATGTACCACAAGGGTGACCTAAAAGCCTTTAAACCAATCGAACATTTACTGGCAGCCGCCCCACTTACCTATATTGAGATTTCACCTTATTACTTGAAGTGGGGGATTACTGCCAGCTATATGTGGAATACAGCCTCTTTCTAAACCATAAGAAAAACGGAGCAAAATTCGCTCAGTCCTTATCACTAAATGCTCAGATTTACGCTTCCTCTAGTAGCTATTATGGAATAATAGCTACTGCTTGCTTGACCACCACTCCGGCTTGCCCACTTCCCTTTCCGTGGGGTTTGTCCTTCAGCTAACTTTTTTAGCAAAACCCGCTCAAAAAAGTGGATCTTCAGGTCAAACATTTCCCACAGGAGTTGAAGCGACCGGCCTTCGCTATTATCAGGCTCTACAACGCTAGCATGAAGTAACACAGCTGTTTTTATACTCACGGATAGCGATTTTCACTTTACCCATTGTAAAAAAAGTCAACCTATTTCTTATGACAAGAATTGTTGCACTTTCTCATAGCGGAGACGAATTACGTAGACTCCTGCGGGATTAGCGCGAGCCGAAAATCCACTTTGCAACGTGTTCTTCTTTGCAAAGTTAGTTGAGGCCGCGCCCGTGGAAAGCGAAGTAATTAGTCGGAGCATTGCCCAATATACATCAAACATTTCAAAATAACTACTTGGCTTAACCAGTCATTGCACTGATTTTATACTTTCTTAACTTATAAGAAAAGCAAGCTAACTGTCATACAGTTGCTTGCTCTCGTTTACTAATTTTTTATAACTGTTAAACCATGATTATGAAAAAAATACATGACTTACTAGTTTTTTACATATTGATCAAAAAACGATTGAAAATTTTCTTCCCCTTTATCTCCTACAATACGAGCTACTTCTTTACCACCTTCGAAATGAATTAAGGTTGGAGTTGATTCTATTCCATACGCACTCCACTGATCATTAAATTCACGAAGATTCATTTTTTTCATATCCACGTTATTATCTTCAGCCAATGGCACAAGATAAGGCGTTGTATTCTGACAATGTACACATAATGGATCATAAAAATAGACAGTAACTGGATCGCCACTCTCCACCTTTTGACTTAAGTCATCTGGTAGAATTTGATTCCCGTAATTTGGATCATCTAACTGATCAATTGTCCCTTGATGAAGCTCCTTGTCACCATAAGGATTTTCATTTGACTCAACCGTTTTATTATTTTTATAATCAATAACAAAATATAGACCGGCAAATAATAGTACGATAACGCCAATAAATACTAGCATTTTTTTCTTCACTTATTTCATCTCCTTTTGCTCTTTCCATAAAATAAGGTGTAACACAAAAATAATGATGAATGCAGTACCTGCTAAAAACGGTATGGATACAAAACCAAAGTAGTTTACATAAGTAAGGTTACACGGAACAAGACCACAAGCTCCTCCTGTATCCTGCAATGCTGGTAACTTTTGCACCAAATAGTGGTAGGTTGAAACAAACATTCCAATTCCACTCATAATTAATCCGGGCAAAGCAATGGAAAGGTCTTTCTTTACTGCTGCAACACCATAGATAATGACTAATGGATACATTAATATGCGCTGAAACCAGCAAAGCTCACACGGTTCATAGTTCATAACTTCTGAAAAAAATAAGCTTCCTAGCAGTGCAATAAAAGCCTGAGCCCAAATAAGTAATAATAAATTCTCTGCTCTTTTAGAAATTTTCCCCATCGAAGAAGTCCTTTCTTTTTTGATAGGATCGACACCAAAATACTGTTCTTTATAAGTAAGCACCCTTTAAAAGCACAACAGTGGATAATATGCAGTCAAGGAACTATAAAGTCAGTCTTATCGCACTATCGAATACTATCCTATTAGTTTACTACATATGTATTATACAAATCTAGGGGGTGAATGACAAAAGGCTAGCTTAAAATCACTCCTATTCTGTGACAATTTTATGAAATTTGCTAGTTAATTACCTGACAAATGATTACGATGAACATACACAGCAGCTTGTGTACGATCATGGACCTCTAGTTTAGATAAAATATTACTCACATGTGTCTTTACCGTTTTAATACCAATAAATAATTTCTCACTAATTTCTTGATTGGTCATTCCATTGCCAATACATAATAACACCTCTAATTCACGTTCTGTTAATTCATCATGCCGTTTTTTTTCAACAGAACGAAAGCTCGACATCATTTTTCCAGCTACTTTCGGCTCAATCACTGTTTCACCTGCAGCAGCCTTTTTAATTGCGTCCGTAATCTCAGTAGCTGAAGATGTCTTTAATAGATAGCTAAAAGCACCTGCTTCTAGTGCTGGAAATACCTGCTCATCATCATAGTAACTTGTCAAGATAATGATCCTACATGGAGGATTCGTAGCCATGATTTTCTGTGTGGCATCAATACCAGTTCCATCCTCCATAATTAAGTCCATTAACACGACATCTGGCTTGGTTTCACGAATAAGTTCTACTCCTTCATTACCACTTGAAGCTTCCCCTACTACATCTATAGCATCGTCTGTTTGCAAATATGCAGTTAATCCCTTCCTCACGATTTCATGATCGTCTACAACAACCACTCGTATCATCGCCTCATTCCCCCTTTAACACGGAATTCGAATATCAATGTAAGTTCCTTCTTGTAAATTAGAACGAACAGAGAATGTCCCTCCTAGCTCTTCACTACGCTCTTTCATTGTTTTTAATCCATAGGATGTTTTTCTTTCATGTAATACATCAAAGCCTTTTCCGTTATCACGAACATGCATAAATAACTCATTGGATCGTTTCGCAATATCAATACGTACTTCGGTTGCATTTGCATGACGCAAGATATTTGATAATGATTCTTGAACTATTCGGAAAACTTGTTCTTCAATTGTTGAAGAAACCGATAACTGATTAGGAATACTAATATGGAATTCAATATTGCTTTTCTGTTGTAATTCATTTATTAATTTAGAAATACCATCTGACAATGACTCTCCAGAAAGGTATACGGGACGTAAGTGCAATAACAATGCACGCATTTCTGCCTGTGATTGAAGTGCGGCTTTAGACACTTCAATCATTTGTGTTTTTGCTTTTTCTGGGTGTTTGTCAAATTGCTTAATCGCCGCTTCCGATAACATCGTTAACGCAAATAGCTGTTGACTGACTGCGTCATGCAAATCTCTAGCAATTCGCTGCCTTTCCTCTATAACAGCTGCTTTATGTGCTGATTTAGCAAATTCAGACTTTTCATCCGCCATTCGTTGTAAGGAACGTACTTGATTTTGTAATTTTTCACCGAGCTCATTCATTTCATTACCAATACGCGTAATCTCGTCTCCTTCGTTAAAATAAACTTTTGTCGTATAATTACCATTAGCAAATTGGGTGATTTGTACAGAAAGATAGTCAAAACGATCCTTAACATCTCCACCAGACTTAAACCCTGCATATACCGAAATAATTAGTGCTAATCCAATATATAACGAGATAAATAAAAATATACTTGCAGCAGATAACCAATTTGGATGAAATAATACATAGATAGAGAGTAATATAGATAAAATCGTTACACATGTTAGAAACAATCCATATATATGTGAACGAATATAACTGTAACGAATACTAGCAAACCGCTGATTCATGTGGTTAACCTCCTACACATAATCTATTCGAATCGATCCAGCTTTTAATTTGATATTAAAGTCAATTTTTCGAAGGGATGTATCATAAGCTTTTGTTTCATAGGTTAAGGAACGATTAATCCCCTCTGCCGTTTGACCAATAACATTTACTTCCCCTGCCTTCACAGAAGCGTACACCTTGAACTCAACACTTTCAGGCATTAGAATTGTTACATCACCTGCGAGTGAATGAATGGTTATCGGTATTTCTTTATCTGGAATAAATGCCTTGGAAAAGTCAAAGTAGAAATCACCAGCCCAGTTACTTAGCTTCATTGGCTCTACTTTCCAATTCTGATTAATAAATTCATGACTACCAAACGAAAACATAGAGGTATGATCCCCATGATCTCCTTTATATTCAACCTTCATTTTTTTTCTACCTACAAGCATAAAGCCAATATAAATAATTAATAATGGCCATAACTTAAATATATCCCCAAATGTAAAGGAAATGATTTCGAATCGATCCAATAGAAGTAACGTTCCGAATAGGATAAAAAAGGAGCCAAAGATCCAGCTCCCCCCAATTTTTTTTAAAAAATCAAATAACCACTTTAATCCAATTACGATGAAAAATATTGGATAAATATATGACCAAGCCAAAGAAAAATTGAAATGAATTACTCCAATATTAGCTAATACGAGCATGACGCCTATTGCAATGAAAGTAATCGCAATAAAATAGCGCACCATATTTTTCATTCTGTTCACCCTTTTATGAAGAGATTAATGTTCGTAGTTTCTTGTTCTTTAAATTATATATGGCAATGAACATAACGACGATTCCACTGACGATAATAATTGTCTGTATCGACACGCCGACAGCAATTAATAATGATGTAATAACATAAGAGATTGGAACAAGTCCTGTTGATACAGTCATTAATAGACTCATCATTCTGCCAAGCATTCGTTTCTCCGTCGACTTTTGTAAAATCGTCATGATTGGTATGTTTACTAATTGTAAAAGGAATGCCAGGCTAGCAACTAAGCCAGCAGTTAGGTAAAGATAGGATGACATACCGATAGAAGTATAGATAACTCCTAATACGATTAAACTAATAATGACAGTTAATCCCTGCTTTTTTAGCTTTATCGATGCTAGGAAAATAGCACCAATCAATGCACCTATCCCCATTGCTGTTTGTACAGTGGCCAAGCTAATTGCATTACCAGCAAAAATGTCCTTTACAATGATAGGCATCCCTATTGAAAATGGCCCTGTAAAAAAGAAGTTCAAGAAGAATGCAGTAAAAACAATGGACATAATCAGTTCATTTTTTCTAGCGTAGGAGAAGCCTTCCTTTAAATCCTCCAACGGTGTCTTCTTCTCCCCTGTCGCGTCCGCTTGCTTCAATCGCATAAATAATACAGTCAAAGAAGCGATAAGTAACATGACAAATGCTACAGAAAAAACGCCTTTAAACCCAAGTAACGCTATTAATGTTCCGCCTAGTGCAGGTCCTAAAATCGGGCTAATCTGTGTCGTCATTTGAATAAGAGAATTACCTCGCTGTAACTGCTCTTTTTCCAAGATCATTGGCGTTAGTGAATTAATAACTGGGTAACTAAAAGCATCGGAAATGCCAAATAATGCAGCAAGCACAATTAAGTGCCATACGGTGACCGCATCCATAAATAAAAATAATAGTAAAACGAAAATTAAAATTGCCCTTGTAAAATCAGAAATAAATAAAATCGTACGCTTATTAAAGCGATCTGCTACTATTCCTCCAACTGTCAATAATAATAACCGTGGTACAGAGGCTGCGAAGAATAACATCCCAAAATAAAATCGATTGTCATCTAATGAGAGCATAAGCCATTCTGCACCAATTAAATAGACATAATATCCTGGTGCAGAAAACAATGATCCAATAAATAATAATATAAAATTACGATTTTTAAATATCGGTAAACCTTCTTGTTGATTTTGTTGTACTGTAGCATCCATTGAAAAAACTCCCCCTCGTCAAATTCGAACTATTCTTAGCTTACTTATATTTATAAACGAGAGAAACCTTCCAAAGGATGCTTTTAATTCAGCCTCGAGACGGATAACAGCGTTTCTTTTGTAACCACTGGTAGAGATTAATACTCACTAGTAAACAAAGAAAACCAATAAGAAACCCAGCGAGCACATCTGTTAAATAATGGACATTAATAATATAACGGCTTATTCCTATTAAAAATATGAGCATAGCAAAGAAAAATTCAATGATAAACCGCCTCTTGGACGATTGTAATCGTTGAGATAGAAAATAAGCGCATAAACCATAACAAACCATCGGTATCATGGCATGACCTGAAGGGAAACTATGACCTTCTGCATTTGCGGCAACTAATATGCTAGGTCTTTCTCTATCAACAAGATGTTTGATCGCAACGTTTATGTAATGCGTTAAGAGTGTGCCACCACTAAGTATTACAGCTGGTAACCAATCCTGATAGAGGAACCAAAATACAACTGCCATAATAATCACGAATGGAATAGTGAATGGCCAAGAGCCTAAATCTGTAAGAAAACGGAAAACCTCATAAAGTATGGAATCTTCGTCTAATCCGATGACAGGATCCCTTGTCCATTGGTCTAGATAAGGAAGTTTATGATTCATGATTTGATATATCCACCAACCGTTAATACACAGAGCTATCATTAAAAGTAGAAGGATATATTTACGGCTATACTGCATGCTTATCCCTCCTATTTCTATTTATAATACATGAAAATAGGTTTTAAAAAAACCAGATAGGGAAATGTATCTATAGAACAAACAAATTTTATAAAGGGTGAGTAATAAATGGAAAAAGAACTACAATTATTAATCGATGGACTAAATGAAGACTTATCGCATGAATATGCAGCTGTCATACAGTATACTTATAGTGCTTCCGTTGTATACGGATTATACCGCTCAGCCCTCAAGCCTTTCTTTGAAGCAGAAATCAATGATGAATTAGGTCATGCTTTATATTTGTCTGAGAAAATAAAATCACTTGGAGGTAATCCGACAACAAAAGCTGCAGATATTCCTCAGCCTACGGAAGTAAAGGATTTATTAGAAGCCACACTTCAATCAGAGGCTGCTACCATTGAACGATATGAAAAACGTAAAAAGCAAGCGGAGAATTTAGGTTATACGGAGCTAGTTGTTAAGCTTGAGGATCTAATTACTGACGAAACACAACATAAAGAGGAAATTGAGCGTCTATTAGCTGACCCTCGATTAGCATCATAAATAAACAGTTTGCTTTCGGAACAAAATTTATTAGCGATTAACCCCTACCTCAAATGAAATGGAGGTAGGGGTTTTTCTCTATATGTATTTACATATATCCGTCCATACATGAAATTATCCTCAATTTTCATGTATACATGCCTAATAAATATTTTTCAATGTTATAATAAGTGAAAAAACATCGAGGAGGTCTTTTGCTTGTTAGAAAAAGTCCATCAGTCCATTGATCAGCTCTATTCAGAAATGGTTCATATACGTAGACATTTGCATCAGTATCCAGAGGTTTCTTTTCAAGAAACAAAAACCGCTGCATTTATTGCTAATTATTATAACGAGCTAGGTATTCCTTGTGACACAAACGTAGGGGGAAACGGTGTAATCGCAACCCTGAAGGGGAAAAAGGCAGGCAAAACGATCGCGTTACGTGCTGATTTTGATGCACTCCCTATTCAAGATGAAAAGGATGTTCCCTACAAATCCAAAGTTGATGGTGTCATGCACGCTTGTGGGCATGACGGCCATACCGCTACCTTACTAATACTGGCAAAGGTTATGAAAGAATATCAAGATCAACTTCCAGGAACCATTGTATTTTTACATCAGCATGCAGAGGAATATGCACCAGGTGGAGCTAAGCCAATTATTGAATCAGGAGCCATAGATCACGTCGATGCGGTATTCGGCACCCATTTATGGGCAACAACACCTGTTGGTGTTCTGCAGACTTCCAAACAAGCATTTATGGCAGGAACGGATCGATTCGAGATTATTATTCAAGGAAAAGGTGGTCACGGGGCTTACCCACATGAAACAAAGGATGCGATTGTGATCGGCTCTCATTTAATTACTCAGCTTCAACAAATAGTAAGTAGACGTGTAGATCCATTAGATACGGCCGTTGTAACTGTAGGCGTATTTGAGGCTGGTGAGGCCTTTAATGTCATTGCAGACAAAGCAAAGATTGTTGGCACTGTACGCTATATTAATCCCGAACTCCAAGACAAGATTATTGAGGATATGAAATGCATTATAAACGGAGTATGTATAAGCAGTGAAGCAACCTACTCCTTTAACTATGTGAAAGGCTATCCTCCGCTTATTAATCATGCAAAAGAAGCTGAATTAGTTCTGCGAATTGCCGAGAAAGATGTTGAGGATATTTATAAAGCAGAGGAAATTAATCCGTCTATGGCAGGAGAGGATTTCGCTTATTACCTCATGGAAAAGCCTGGAGCCTTTTTCTTTACCGGTGCGCAAAAGCATGCAGATCCTTATCCACACCATCATCCTAAATTTGATATTGATGAGAGATCTATGCCTATTGCTGCAAAAACACTCATTCAAGCCTACTTTGCTTATCAGGACCAGGAATAATTACAATTAAGGATTTTATCTCTCAAAGAGCTTGGAACGATTCCGCAGCCTAAGATATAATCGTTTTCCACCGGCAGAGCCCTCTCGCTGGATACGGAAGGTTTCGGTAGTGATTCATCGCACGTAGAAAAGCGCGCCTCTTTTCCAAGGAATCTCGCATTTATTTTAATAACTATCCGCCCGTAAAACGGGCGGTTTTAGTTTCGCCCTATAAGGGCACTTTACCAACGAGACCCCTAAAGGGGCTTCTGAATTGACCGTCAACCGTTTATCTTCCTACCTATTTTTAAATGGATCGACGTATTCACGTTTACTCATGTTGTCTCGTAGTCTATCCTCCGATTCTTGTTCACGAATGTATTTTGCCACAGTTTTTTGATTGAGCCCTACTGTACTGACATAGTAACCTTTAGCCCAAAATGTGCGGTTTCCATGATTGTATTTTAAGTTGGCATGTCTATCATGGATCATTAAAGAGCTTTTACCTTTTAAGTAGCCCATAAAGTAAGACACTGACATTTTTGGTGGTATTTTAACCAGCATATGGATGTGGTCAGTCATGGCATGAGCCTCAATAATTTCTACATCTTTCATCTCACATAAACGTCTTAAGATCACCCCGATGTCTCTTCTGAACTTGCCATAAATTTCTTTCCTTCTGTACTTGGGTATAAAGACTATGTGATACTTACAATTCCATCGGGTGTGTGATAAACTATTGTCACTCGACATGAGTAGATCTCCTTTCTATATATAGAGTCGGTTTGACGGCCAACTCTATTATATCGAAAGGAGATTTTTCTGTTACAACTCTACAAGTTTAATTCTCACACAGGCAGAGCCTGTGGTTTAAAAAACATCAATCAGAAAACAAACTATAATTAGTTTTAACTAATAACTAATTATAGTTTGTTTTTTATTGGTTCTTATTTACTTTCGTCCAAGATTCTTTTTCTTTATATTAATTTTTTCTTTACATACCCAAGAATAAATAGAAAATTAAACAAGCTTCCACTGATAAGGACGATTACCATTCCTAAGTATTGACCTAAAGCGATAAATACAATGGAAAATATAACGGTTTGTATACCAGTTAACTGAAATAACAGTTTCATTAATGACGCTTGACGCACAGCCTTAGAAACTGGATAAAGGTCTATCCACATCACCGTTCTATGATGCTGATAAAGTGCCATCATCTGAAAACTGCTTAAGTATAAAAACAAAATAGCAAAAACTACTTTTAACCAGAATGATGGAATAAAATATATAAACAGTCCGCCTATTACAATCAGTCTTACAAACATACCTAAATAATCGCCGCTTCTAATAAAGGTAACTCGATATAGATAATCATACGTGTATTTCTGCATAAATGGCAAGCTGCTTACCAACTTTACAAGCCATTGTCGCTTGCGTACACGACTCTTTAAATGAGGTACATCAGCAAACATATTAGCAAGACGATAAAATGCTTGCATTCTATTCTGGTCTTTTTCTACGAGTAAATCCCAAACAATTCCTGGCTGCTTACGGCAAGTTTGATAAATATAGAGGAATAATGCTGTAAATAAGACAGTGCTTATACCCGCTAACAGCATATTACCATCGATTAAGAAGTAAAATACCGCTACATTTAGCACTGTTCTAACTGTAATATCTGTTCGACGTACGCCAGGTTCTCGAACCTTAAGCATCCACCAATTTGCAATTAAATTTCCTGCTTTAAATAGGAGTAGAACAGCAATGGTAACCATATAGACTTGACCTGATCGCCTATCATAGATAGTACTATACAGTGGTCCCAATGCTGCAGCAGCTAATAAAACAAGATAAAGTTGAATGATAAAGCTATAAAGCAAGGTATTCCGAAAATAAGGACCCATTTTATGTTCTGCAGCAATTAAAAATACAAGATCAGGCTCTTTAAGTAATGTGCGTACAGGACTATAGCTAGCAATCATACCGAATACTGTACCAATAATTATTGCAGCAGGGAAATTTTCTGGTATTTCTAGGAGCCACTTTTGATAATAAAACGCAAGCGCAGAAATGAAAAAAAGCAGAGCTACAGCAATATGTCCATTAAAAATGTAGCGTAGATAACGGCTTGTCTCTTTTACATGAGCAGCAAATCGATTTTTAAAGAAAGCATGTGAATCAAACATGGCTATCTTCTTCCTTTGTTAATTGAACATATAAATCATCTAATGTTGCACCTGGCATATTAAAGCTTTCACGTAATTCTTCAAGCGTACCCATTGCCCTAATTTCACCATCGTGTAATATTACAAAGCGATCACAATATCGTTCAGCAGTTGCCAATATATGTGTAGACATTAGAACACCAGAACCATTATTCTTCATTTCCTCCATAAGTTGTAAATATGACTGAATACCTAAGGGATCTAATCCAACAAACGGTTCATCTACAATGTACAATGGTGGTTCTATTAAGAAAGCACACATAATCATTACTTTCTGTCTCATACCTTTAGAAAAGTGAACCGGGAACCAATTTAGCTTTTTCTCCATTCTAAATTCTTTAAGTAATGGCTGTAATCTCTTTTCAAAAACTTCTTCTGGTATATCATAAGCCATTGCCGTTAAGCGAAGATGCTCATAAAGCGTTAATTCATCATAAAGTATTGGCATCTCAGGGATATAGGCCATTTGGTTACGATAACTTTCCGCATTTTCTTTAAACGTCTTGCCATTAACAGAGACTGTCCCCTTTTTTGCCTGCATTAAACCAATGACATGCTTAATAGTCGTACTTTTCCCTGCTCCATTTAACCCGATTAATCCAACTATTTCACCTGAATGCACGTCAAAAGATATTCCATGAAGTACATTTTTATGCGTGTATCCGCCGTATAGATTGTTAATATGTAATAATGCTTCCACGATTGGCTCCTCCTCTTCGTCTAGTGTATATTTTATCATTTGTGGAAGGGAAAACCAAAGTAAACTATATGCTTTTTTTCGACAAAACGAATAATACTAGCCTGTTTAACATTCATTGTTAAGGAATAGGTGACTCCCTCTCTAGTAGAGGGCAAATGATTTACAAAAAAATTGTATAATTTTTAAACTCGCGTAAACACTATTTAGTGAAGGGATAAGGATGTAACCAAGTTCACCAGAAACAAGTATTTTTCGTGTGATAAACACAAATGAGGTGTCAGCGATCGAGTATCTAATGTAAATTTCGTGTATTCTTACACAAATGAGGTGTTAGTGATCGATATCTAACTGAATTCGTGGATTAAACACAAAAATGAGGTGTTTGTGAACGGTAATCTAATGATATAAATCCTTTTTTTGAGCACATCTTCCATTAAGAAGATACAACAAAAAGGTTTTGTAAATGAGCGTAGCAAAAAGCTAATTGCTTTTAAGACAGTTGTTTACAATGTCCCCGCGTTAGAAGACATCCTTTTCCTTCATCAGACTAGTCCTTTGGGCTAGTCTGTTTTTGTACAGATCACTTCTATTTCAACTTTCTGTTATTTTCACAATAGAATTCTTTACAATGACGGCTATTCCTATATACAATAAAATAAAAAGCAGAGGAATGGTGATACGAATGAGTCATGAAGATTGTATTTTTTGTAAAATTATTGATGGAGAGATACCCTCCGCTAAGGTGTATGAGGATGAAGACGTCTATGCATTTCTCGATATTAGTCAAGTAGCTAAAGGCCACACATTGGTTATTCCAAAAACACATGTGAAAAATATTTACGAAACACCAGCAGAAGTAGCTTCTAAGCTATTTGAACGCGTACCCAAAATTGCGAATGCAATTAAAGATACGTATAAACCGATTGGAATGAACTTACTAAATAATAATGAGAAGGCTGCCGATCAGTCCGTATTTCACCTACATATCCATATTTTACCTCGCTACGTGGAGAATGACGGATTTTCTTCTAATTGGACAGTGCATACTGACGACTATACATCAAATGATTTACAACAAATTGCAAGCGAAATCAATAGCGCTATTAAATTGTAATAAACTGGCTAAAAATAAAGCTACGAATCTTTATATTCGATGACAAATTTGTTATAATAGCATTATACTCCTGCAGCTGACAATCAGTGTACAGTTGAGGAGCAAAGCGTTACTTGTTTAGAGCAGAGATAGCTGAGAAGAGGAGAGGTATAAATGAATACAAAAGCGCTGGTTACTTTGTCCCTATTAGTAGGTGTTGGTGCAGTACTGCATACAGTAGTTCCGCCGATAATTTTTGGAGTTAAACCCGACATGCTACTTTCTATGATGTTTTTAGGAATCCTTTTGTTTCCTACGTTAAAGCATGTAGCGATAGTAGCGATTGTAACAGGAATTGTGTCTGCATTAACGACGACAGCACCGGGAGGGCAAATCGCAAATCTTATTGATAAGCCAATTACTGCAGTTATTTTTTTACTTTTGTACCTGCTTTTGAAAAATCGCTTAAATAATTCGATTAGTGCCCCACTACTTACAGCAGTGGGTACCATGATTTCTGGTGCAATTTTCTTAAGTATAGCTTTATTCATTATCGGTTTAATGGATGGCTCATTCTTGGCATTATTTGGGCTTGCTGTATTACCAGCTGCATTACTTAATACAATTATTATGGCTGTCGTTTTTCCGATTGTACAGCGTATTATAAAGAGGTCACAGCCACTTGTATCTACTTAATCGATATCAAATCCTCTGGCACAATGTCGGAGGATTTTTTAAAAATTACTTATTAATTACGTTTGACACTATACCCCTTAAAGGTAAATATAACTATGAGGGGAAAGGAGCGAATAAATAATGACTAACAGTAAATCATTATTATTAGGTATCCTAGTTGGAGGGAGTGTTAGTGCAGCAGTTACTTTATTAAGCACTCCATCAACAGGTAGAGACTTTCGCAGCCAAGTAAAAAGCAAAAGTCTAGAATGGAAAGACATGTTATTGAATTTAAAACAAGATGGACTTCGTTTAAAAAAACAAATTCGTGCCACTTCTCAGGAGGGTGCGTCCTTAATTAAGGAGCTCACCCAAGATATGAAAAAATCTGTAGGTGATTGGAAAGCAACTGTAGAACCCCATCAAGAAAATATTCACCATTATTTAGAACAAATTGAGTCGAGTTTAAAAGATTTAGAGGAAAAAGTAAAAACACAGTAATCCCAAAAGGTTAAATCAATAGGAAAAGCACAAAAAGCTTACGCAAGGTTCCCCCTCAGTAAGCTTTTTGTGCTTTTTGAACAAATGTAGGAACTTCAGCGTCACTATCTTGCATAAGATATTCTTCTCCTACTTACTTTGACTTTGCTTGCAAGTCTTCAATCGAATCAATATCCATGTATTCTGGTACAACAAGCCCTATTTTTGCTCCTTCTAGATTTGCACCCATATCTACAAAGTCCTCCTTGAATTCATCATAGAAATCTTTGTGTGTCATAGGCATCCATGCAGCTAAGGTAGCATCTGCATCACCATTGGCAATAGCCTCAAATACAACTGCCACATCTACCGGAGTGATGGTCACATCAAATCCTTTTTGACGTAATACCTCTGCTACAACATTTGCTGATGAGCGTTCTGAATCCCATGGAGTAGACACTAACTCAATGGATACGCCATCTACATCTTCTACGCCTTCTGTCCAGGCTTTTACTTTTTCAGGATTGTCTTTTACCCATTGCTTCGCAACTTCTGCAATATCCTTACCACTTTCAGAGGCTTCATACATGATACCTTCCATGTCTTCAACGCTCCAATTGAATTGATCAATTAATTTATAAGCATTAGGCTTATCCTCTTTTAATCCTTTACGAGCTAATGATTTGATAACCTCTACATCGCCATAAATTCCTTTTGGATCTTCTAAATATTTAATATTATCAAATTTCGCAAACATCCAATGTGGATTCCAGCCAGTAACAACAATCGGCTCTTCATTTTTAATAGCATCTTCCAACTCTGTTACCATCGCAGCTGTTGATGACTGCTCTAATTCCCAGCCAGACAATGTTTCATATTCTTCAATTGCTTTTTCTGTCGTAACCGTTATACCTGCTCCTGGTTCAATACCAGTGATCGTGTAATTCACTGCTTCACTATAATTCGTTTCTTCACTAGCTTCCTTTGAACCATCTGCTTGCTTATCTTCCGATTCACTTGAACCACAAGCAGCTAATACAAATACAGATAGTAATCCAACACATAACATGGCTAACCATTTCTTATTACTCACCTAAACATCCTCTCATTAATTTATATCAATAGGAAAGCTGATACGATTTGTATCAGCTTGTCATTTTACTTATTCTACTCCTTTAACCCATTCATCTACTTTTTCTTGGTTTTCCTCTACCCATGCAGCAGCTGCATCTTCAGGAGAGGTTCCGTTAGAAATTTCAAGCATTACAGCTTCCATATCTTCAGTAGTCCAGTTAAATTGGTCTAGAATTTTATATGCATTTGGCATATCATCTTTAAGCCCTTTACGAACCATCGTATCAATGGTTTCTGCTTCACCAAATGTACCTTTTGGATCTTCTAAATATTTTAATTCATATTTAGCAAATTTCCAGTGAGGAGTCCAACCAGTAACAATAATATCTTCTTCGTTTTCAATAGCTGAACCTAATTCCGTTGCCATTGCTCCACTAGATGAGGTTTGTACTTCCCATCCCTTCAGATTGTCATAATCTGTTAAGGCTTGTTCAGCGGCTCCAACAACACCAGCTCCTGGTTCAATACCAGTAATCGTTTTGTTGGCTTGTGCATCTAAGTCTTCAATGCTATTTACATCCATATATTTAGGCACAACTAATCCAATTTTTGCACCTTCAAGGTTTGTACCAAGTTCTTCTACTTGATCACCATATTCTTCATATTGGTCAGCATGTGTTGCTGGTAACCACGCAGCCACCATACCGTCTGCTTCACCATTTGCGACAGCTTCCCACATTACAGCGTTATCAAGTGGTGTTAATTTCACATCAAAGCCTTGATCTTCTAAAACCTTTCCAACGACGTGTGTAGAAGCAATTTCTGAATCCCATTCAACATAAGCTAATTCAATTTCTTTTGCTTCACCTTCAGAAGCTGTTCCTTCATCAGAACCATTACCTGTTGACTCATCATCAGAGCCACAACCAGCTGCAAATAATGATAATGAAAGCCCTGCTACTAGACCAAGGCGTTTCCAATTACGTTTAAACATAATGCTAATCTCCCCTTTTATTTAAAATTTATATATGGAAACTTTTCATTAGAAAAGATACCAACATAGGTTATTGTTTTTGCTTATTCATATTTTGAGTAATTCGATCGATAATAATCGCAAGAATTACAATTCCCACTCCAGCAACAAAACCAGTTCCTACTTGAGCTCGTTGCAATGCAGATAGTACTTCTCTACCAAGCCCAGGTGCACCAATCATAGAAGCAATAACTACCATAGATAGTGCAAGCATCACGGTTTGGTTTATCCCTGCCATAATCGTCGTTTTTGCCATTGGTAATTCTACCTTAAATAACTTTTGTGCTCCTGTACTACCAAATGCCTCGGAAGCTTCAACTAATTCCTGAGAAACTTGACGAATTCCTAAATTTGTAAATCGAACGGTTGGTGGTGTTGCAAAAATCAGTGATGCAAAAACACCAGGGACCATACCAATTCCGAAAAAGGCAACAGCCGGTATTAAATATACAAAGGCTGGCATTGTCTGCATAAAGTCAAGAATCGGCGTAATAATTGCTGATGCTATTCTACTTTTTGACATCAGAATTCCTACAGGCACACCAATAATTACCGATAAAATACTAGCAAGTAATACAAGTGTAAAGGTACTCATTAAGTGCTCCCATAATTCTTGGTTATAAATAAACCAAAGTCCAACAATCGAAAAAGTAGCTAGACCAAATTTCTTACCGGAAATAAAGAATGCAATAACTGCAACTAAAAGAATTATGATAACCGGCGGAACAGATATTAGAAATTCAGATGTACTCTCCATAAAACTTCCGAAATGTTCTTTGATCGGGTCAAATAAAAAGGAAAACTTCTCCGTAATCCATTCCGTTGCGTCTTTCGTTTTCTCTGCAATCGGTAATTTTGGAACAAAATCTAATACATTATTAAGCATTTTCTAAATTCACCTCTCCATCACTGGATAGTGCAGCAAGAACTGCACCTCGAACAATAATTCCAATTAATTTTTCATTTTCCACTACAGCTACTGGAATTGGTGAATCATGGATAATGTCAAAAATCTCATGCATCGGTGTTTCTCTTTCGACTTTCGGAATATCATTCTTCAAAACCTCTGTTAAGTTATTAATTTCTTTTTTGCGAGCTTCTGATGCATCATCGGCGGTTATATAGCCTTTCAGGTTACGCTTGCTATCTACTACAAAAATGCTAGATAATCCTTCTTCGCGCATGCGTTCTAAAGCTACACGTGGACCATGCTTCTCCATGTTTACTGTTTCTGGGCGTTTCATAATATGCTGTGCAGTCAATACCTTTGAACGGTCAACGTCTTCAACAAACTTTTCAACATAATCATTTTCAGGATTGACTAAGATTTCTTCAGGTGTTCCGATCTGAACAATTGATCCATCCTTCATGAGTGCAATCCGATCTCCAATCCGTAATGCTTCATCTAAATCATGCGTAATAAACAAGATCGTTTTCTGCATAGTCGTTTGTAAATCTAGTAATTCATCTTGCATTTCTTTACGAATTAATGGATCTAATGCAGAGAAAGCCTCATCCATTAAAAGGACTTCAGGATCGTTAGCCAATGCTCGAGCAAGACCAACTCGTTGCTGCATTCCACCTGATAACTGACTTGGTTTCTGATGAATATAATCTCCTAAACCTACTAACTCTAGTGCTTCCTGCGCTTTTTTCTTACGATCTTCCTTTGGAACCTTTTGAATTTCCAAACCGTATTCAGCATTTTCTAGAATGGTACGATGTGGAAACAATGCAAACTTTTGAAATACCATACTTAGCTTTTCTCGACGGACTTCGCGCAATGATTTTTTATCCATCGTTGCTAAATTGTCTCCATCTATCATAATGGTTCCTTCAGTAGGCTCTATCAAGCGATTGATTAGCCGTACTAATGTTGATTTACCACTTCCAGATAACCCCATAATGACAAAGATTTCCCCTTCTTCAACAGAAAAGGACGCCCGATTCACCCCTACTGTGTTGCCTGTTTCTTTTAAGATGGCATCCTTTGACAAACCTTTATCGAGAAGCTTTAGCGTTTGCTTCGGATTTTTACCGAAAACTTTTGATAGATTTTTCGCTTCTATTACTGGCAATTCATTCACCTCTTTTTTCTATTTCAGCCCATGACCCATGATGAAGGGACTAATACTTTTCTATCAGGATAGCTACACAAAAATACGCGTGCAAAACTATCTTGCATGTTATATAGATTTCCACGAGCTCCGAACAAATTATTCAATTACTTTATCTACTATAACGATTTTAAAGATACAATACAAACTTTAAATTCTATTAGTTTTGTATATATTTTTTGTACAGTTTATACTGTAAGAACATTACATTAAATTTGCTTTGTATACCTCCGATTTCCTTTAAAATACTAGTAGATAAACAGTTTTTAATCATTGGGTAATTAGTGTAATCTTGATATATCAAGGCTTTAGGAGGATTTTATGAATAGACCTCAAACAGAAATAATCACCAATAAAATCATGTTGGAATTTTCAAAAACGGTAGAGATGTTCGGATTTACCCCGTTAGAGTCACGATTGTTTGCCTTTTTATACTTATCAGAAAAGCCAAAAACATTAGACGAAATGGCTGAAGCCCTCGGAAAAAGCAAAACTTCCATGAGTACGAGCATACGCTCACTTTCAGATCAGAATCTTGTAACACGTGTTTGGAAAAAAGGGGTCAGAAAAGATCTTTATGAAGCACATACGCAATTATTCAAGTCATTTATGAATTCCTATATTAGCAAATGGATAGATGCAGCGAATCAGCAAAAAGTATCTCTAGAAGATATTAATGACATCATTAAAGAAGGAAAGGATTCTGATTCCAATGCTAAGCTTTATCTTCATATGGAATCAAGGTTACATCATTTAATACAGTTCCATCAGCAAGTCGAGGATTTATTTCGCGAGATGAAGCAGGAATAGTATTTAGGTGCAATAAGCATGAAAAGAAATAATCGCGGACCATTGTTTATAGCAGAACAAAAGTAGCGACTGGAGCAAGTCAACGGGGGATAAGGAATTACGATGAGCTTGCGAGCTGATGATGACTTAGATTAGGGCGATTCATGAAGTCACCTAGTTTCTGGGCGCTTGCGCTGGACGCGGATCAACATACCCATATTTATCCACATGTTAATTTTTATAGTTTCCAGACAATAAAAAAGAAGATAATTTCAGTACATTATCTTCTTTTCTAACCCTTATTATTTTGTTTGATTATACGAATAAATTCATTCATGAGAGAGGGGTAGAAGCCTTCTCGTTGCAGCGCATTAATCGTACTATCCGGTTCAAGCTTTTCTGTTAACATACCTGCAAAATGAATAAGTAATGATGAGAAATGAATCAGACCTTCTTCTTTTTGTGCTTCATATTGTTCGTTAAGCTTCTCGAGGCGCTCCATTAGAATAGCAAATTCTTCTCTTGTTAAATTTCTTTCAATCACTAATTTCGTAAAGGGATATTCATCCATATCAATTATTTTGGAAAGTAGTTGTAAATGAAAAGCTGCTGTCTCAGCCTCATTGAAAGTGCCCACTTTATCATACTCCTCCCCTACTAGCACGCTTTACGTCTACCTTACATAGGCTTAATATTAAACGATCTATAGCAGCATGTCCTTACTTGTATTATAAACTTTTCTTAACGTCCAAAAAAAGTATAAAAAAAGTATTGATTTTTCCCTTTAATCGTACTATCATTCTTGAAGGATAAAAACTTCTAAGAAGCATGATGGAGGGATCAAAAATGAATTGCTGGAAATCAATCAACCTTGCAAAAGAATTTGGCAAAAGTCGTTTGTACCTTGTGTCTTTTTTAACTGCCTTACTCTCATTTATTTTTCTCTATGTACCTATTACATTGGCCCAAGGAACAAATGAAGTGAATGAACAGGGTATTATTCCTTTCCTGCTATTGCTTGTGCTGTTACCGACAGTTCATTCATGTATGCATATACTTCCTTTGATCCTGATGAATAAACGAATAAAAGTAATTTTTAAGATGAAATATAACGTTTTTCCTGTATTTTATTATTATACGAAATATCACTTAACAAAAAAAGCATATTTATTAGTTGCGCTAGCACCTACTATCTTAATTACGATACCTGGGCTAGTTGCAAGCTATTATTTTATCGATTACTCTGTCTATATTATCATATTGACGTCGGCCAATATCGGTATCGCATTTATTGATTTACTTTATGTAGCATATCTTTGGAAAGCACCTAAGCGATCACTAATAGAAAATAGAGAAGATGGTAATGGATTTGATATTTTAATAAGAGCGCATCAACACTAAGATTCTTCTGAGACAAAAGTAAATAAGAAACAATAAAAAAGAACTATAATTAGTTGTGATATTAATTATAGTTCTTTTTTAATTAAAATAAATGATTTAGCATCTGACTCCTGAATAAATGCGTAATCGCCCGATTAGAAACGTAGCGACTGGAGCTAGTCAACGGAGATAAAAGCATCACGGTGTGCTTGCGAGCCGATGATGATTTAGATTAGGGCGATTCGTGAAGTCACCTAGTTTCTGGGCGCCAGAGTTGGAGCACGCCCACATGAACAAATTTTATGATTTCTTATCTTTTGAAAAAGAAGCGCGCTTCTTCTCTGAGTGATGTATTGCTTCCGAAGTCTTCGTAACCCTACGGGAACAGCACAAGTCCGATGACCACTTGTAACTTTTTCCTTTATCAACTTAGTTGAGGCCATCTACGGAAAGCGAGTATATTTCTCAGGATATGGCGATGATACCTATATTAATAAAACGATTATACATATTTATAGTAATTTGTCCCATCCTCTTTCCTTTTTTCTTGAAACTTAGAATATTCTTCTCTGTTCAGAATGTTAATCTTTTGATACAGTAATGAATAGGATATTGTAGAATGTAATTATAGAGGAGAAAAACAAGTTGTTTGTTAAGTACGACAAGGGGGTCCTACGATGAATATTATCTTTCTCTTATATGGATTTATTATATTACTTATTTTTAATTCATTAACGCATCAATTCTGTCTAAAAATGGAAATGGAGACCTTAAAGCAAGGAAAAATGTTTCGAGTTATAAACATTATGGTAACCGTCTTACTTGTGTGTTCCTACGTACGAGTAATGAATGTAATGGTATAAGCACACCCTACTGTTTCATATAAGGCTGTATTTTTTATATCCTAATATGTTATATTTATTGTTAGGGGAGATTATTGTACAAGCAGATTAGGAGTGTTCATGTATGAAGAAAACAGCAATTGCTGTCACATTGACTGCAGGATTATTCACACTTGCAGCATGTAGCTCAGGTGACGATGAAGCGGTCGTGAAAACTAACGCAGGAGATGTGACAAAGGAAGAATTTTACCAAGAATTAAAAGATCGTTATGGTGAAAAGATTCTTCAAGAAATGGTAACTATCGAAGTACTTGAAGATAAGTACGATGTATCCGATGACAAAGTAGATGAAGAAATCAAGAAAATGAAAGACCAGCTTGGTGATCAGTTTGACGCTGCCGTACAACAGCAATTTGGCAGTGAAGACGCATTACGTAGTGTCATCAAAATCAGTCTACTTCAAGAAGCTGCTGTCTCAGAAGATGTAGACATTAAAGAAGAAGAACTAAAAGATCTTTATGAACGAAAAAACACTGAAATTAAAGCACAGCATATCTTAGTAGAAGATGAAAAAACAGCAAAAGAAGTCAAAAAGAAAGTTGATGACGGTGGTGACTTTGCAAAGTTAGCTAAAGAATATTCTACTGATACTGGGAGCGCCGAACAGGGTGGTGACCTTGGTTACTTCTCATCAGGTCAAATGGTACCCGAATTTGAGGATGCTGCTTATAGCATGAAAAAGGGCGAAGTAAGTGATCCAGTTAAAACCCAACATGGTTACCATATCATTAAAGTAAATGATATTCGTGATAAAGAAGAAAATATTGGGAAATATGAAGATGTAAAAGAAGATTTACGTCGTGAACTATTATCACAAAAAATGGATGCAACAAAAGCGCAAGAGAAAATTGATAATATTCTTAAAGATGCAGACATTGAAGTGAAGATTGATAAATATAAGGATATGTTCGAAAAGGAAGAAGCAAAGGAATCTAAAGAGGATACCGAAGCTAAAGGATAACTTTCAAACTTTAAAGGACTAGTCACAATTCGTGGACTAGTCCTTTTGCATACCATATGTCAAGATTTCTCTGTTAAACAGAAGCCCTTAATTAAGATGTTTCTTTTTCTTGCTCCTGCCTTTGCTTCCTTTCCCTTTCTGCCCGTAAACGATCCATATACACCTTTCCCTCTTTTTCAATAAATTGGTGCTCCAATTTTTTCTCGGCATGCATTGCTCGAAATGCCATAAAACCGCTTAGAAAAATAAATATGATCATTACGAATACCCACCAAGGCACTCCTAGTATCATCATTTAGGCCTCCTTGTCCATCTTCTCTACAAAATATATATGAAAAGAACATGAAAAAAATGCCCGTAACTTCATTTCTGTTTATTCTTCAAATAACGGCTTATAGAATGAACGATTGTCCATAGCAAATAGCCGTTCCGTAAATTCCCCTGGATTCACTTTATCAAGTGCCCGATTAAGCATATTCATTTTAGCATCAAATAAATCAATAAGATGCAATATTTCAGCTTCACGAACTAATGGTGGCTTTGGACTCCCCCATTCTGGTTTTCCGTGATGACTTAATACGAGATGCTGTAAGATCACAACCTCCTCTCCCTCAATCTGCATTTCTTTTGCTATCATTCCAATTTCCTCTACCATCATGGGAATATGTCCAAGTAATTTACCTTCGAGCGTATATGTCGTTGTCACAACACCAGACAATTCTTTGACCTTACCAATATCATGGAGGATAATTCCCGCATACAGTAAATCCTTATTCAATTCTGGATATAATTTATGCATTTCTTTCGCAATTGCCAGCATACTCACAATGTGGTGGGCTAAGCCTGATGCATAGTCATGATGATTTTTAGCAGCTGCTGGATAGATGAGTAATGCTTCCTGATACTTCTTTATAAAAGCCCGAACTATTCGTTGTAACGTAGGGTTTTGCATTTCAAATATAGCTTCTGTTAACTTCTCTATTAATCTATCTTTTTCAATAGGTGCTTTTTCTATAAAGTCAGAAACATGTACACCGTCTGTAGGCTGTGCAGGACGTAATGACAAAATTTTCAACTGTGCTTTTCCGCGAAATTGATTCACTTCTCCTGAGACTTTCACTATTTGTTCAGCAATGAAGGTGGCTTCATCTTCTTTTGTACTATCCCAAAGCTTTGCTTCAATCTCTCCCGTTGCGTCGCTTAGTATAAGTGTCAAAAAAGGTTTTCCATTACTTGTTAATCCTTTTGTAGCTTCTCTTATAAGTAGAAATCCATCATAGGAATCGCCAATGGTGACTTGGCCAATTCCTTTTTTAAGGTCACTATTCATTTGATTCTCCCCCTTAGATATTCGTGCCTGTTCTAGATTATCTAAACAAAAAGAGACTGACATTAAATAGCCAAAGCCCATTTATCTGTCAATCTCCGTTGTCCATTAATGTTTTGGAATATAGTCGAAGATCTTTCCGGATTCAATTACCTGAATAAACTTCATTAACCATTCATAATAATTCTGTGCATATCGTAGACGTTCAATATCTTTACTTATTTTATTTTTTAGGTTTTCATCATCTGTCTCTTCATAAATCTTTTCCAATTCCGCAATAGCTTCATCGGCTTCCTCGATGTTTGTCTCTGTATGATGGCGCCAACGGTTACCAAATAATGAAGTAAATGATTTATACCAATCTTCTTCTGATTGATACAAATCCTTTCGTATGCCTTTCTTAAATGTTGATTCAACCATCTTCATATCAGATAATGATCGAACACCTGTAGACATACTTGTTTTACTCATTTCTAAGGCATCGCGCATATCGTCCAACGTCATCGGTTGATCTGCAAAATATAAAACACCGTATAATCTTCCAACAGAAGATGTGATACCATATAAATTCATATTTTTAGCAATGACTTGAATGAATTTTTCTATTGTCTCATCATATAATTCCCAATCTTTTGATACATTTTCCTCTGGCAATGGATGTCCCTCCACCTGCATATATATATAATCTGCAAATAGTTTATCATTATTTGTTAATTAATGCGAACAGAATTTCATAGATGTATATAACTTTTATTTTCTGAAGCTTCAACCATTTCTTTTTTACATGTAAAAACAAGGACTTGCTGCTGTTTAGCAATACGATTTAAAATGTTTATTATACGTTGCGTACGAATAGAATCAAAATGGACAAATGCATCATCTATCATAAACGGTAGTGCATGCCTTTCACTCATACTACTACTAATCGCTAATCGCAAGGAAACATATAACTGATCAATCGTTCCCTGTGATAACTCCTTTATCGTAAAGCGCGTGCCATCATTTCTCTCTACCTTAAACGGAACATCCTGTGATGGAGGATATACTTTTTGATATCGATTTCCGGTCAATTCTGCAAAAAATAATGACGTTTCCTCGATAATTTCGCTCAAATATTTATCGCGGTAAGACCGCTTCGTTCTGAGTAGTAATTCTTTGGCCGTTTTCATAACAGCCCATTTTTTTACTAACTGGTTTAGTTTTTCCTTATCTTGCTCTATAAGATGTATGGAATCTGAATATTCTTCAGACATTTCTATTGAGGTTATCATGGCATTACGATCTGCCAAAGTCTGTCTGCCTTTTTCTAGAGCTTCTTCTAAATTGCTTATGCGTTCTTTTGTTTGCTCTAACTCCATTCGTAAGGAATCTGCATCCATGTCCTCTTGCGTATAATGCTGCCAAGTAGTAGCCTTAAACAAGGCAGAGAGTTGACTTTCCAGCTTTGCTCTGCTATTAGTTAAGGTACGTTTTTCGTCTACTATTTTGGCCTTCTTATAGAAATCCTCCTCTGAATTAACCTCGGCAATTGTAAATAACTTTGCCATTTCTTGTTCATAGGTTTTCATTTTTTCATTCAGATTATATTGATTTTCCATTGTCTCCTGAAGTAGTTGCTGATTAAAGTCTAGTTGCTTTATCGTTTCATCGTTTTCCTCAACGATATGGATAATCCAATCATACTGCTGTTTAATGGGTTTACCTTTCCCATCCCGATTTACTTTTGATAAAAACATTGATATTCTATCTGACATTTTTTCTAATGCTTCTTGATTTTCCGTAATTCTGTCTCTATATTCCTGCAATTGCTTCGACATTCTAATACTATTTTTTAGTTCATGGAAAAATTCCGGCCAGTAAGTCGGATTAATCTCCTGTAAAAAGGGATATTGTTCGTGTTGTTCCTTCATTTGATTTTCGATCCGTTGATATCTTTCCATATGCTGGAACTGTTTTTCTTCCCATTGTAATAAGGATATTTCGGTTGTTTTTAGCTGCTCTTGTAATGACCGAATCTCATTCTTTAACTGCTGTTGCTGTTCAAGCTTACTTTCTAATTCTAAACATTCCTTCTCCGTGACGTTATTACTTGGCTGCGGTTTTTCTGAATGTAGCATATGATCAATTTCAGCTATTGATTTTTTTTGCCAAAACCATTGACCTACACCTGTCATCAACACAAACATAGCAATTACCAAGAATAAATTTCGTTCTATTGTTATTGCGACCAGTAAACAAATCAAAGCTGCTGAAATTGCTGCTAACACAATGTATTTTGCTTTTCTTTCTTTCATTAATTTCTTATACTGCCAGTCTTTACTTCGTTGGTTTTGAACATGGTTTATTTGCTGTAGCATTTCCGAATGCTTAACAGATTTCAACTGATGTTGCCATTCATCGATTGTTCTCTCTGGATAAAGATTTTCTCTTCCAGTATCTATTTGATTCCATAAGATCGTTCGCTGTTTGTTAAGTTGGTTACGTTCTATATCTAATTGCTCTTTTTCAAGATCAAGCTTATCCAAGTCGTTTTTTATATGCTTCCAATGCTTTTCTGTGTGAAAGGATAGATGAGTGTTTTGTAAGTCTTCTTCATTTAAAGAAATGTTTAGATTTTCTAACGTTTTTTCAATATGTAGCTGTTGCTTTTGTAATGCAACCTGCAGTCTGTTATTTTCTTGTTGGTACGCTTCATAAGAAGCTTTATCCGCTAATAAATCCTTTGCTTCCTGTATAATAACTTCGTTTACTTTTCTCTCCTCTAATGAATGAATCGTTTCGGATAACCGACGTATATTTTCATGTGAAACTGCATTTTCACTTTTAAGTGGTAGTAACAACTCTTTTTGCTTTTCCAATCTCTCTCTGCCACTCTCCGGAAAAGCTAACACTTCAGGTAAGTGTTGTAACCGTTCCATAACTGCTTGATATTCCTGAATAATTGGCCAAGCATGATGCTTCTTTTCCAACTTAATTCGCTTTGCCGTTTCTTGTTCTAAATCAATTCGAAGCGCCTGTAGTTCCTTTTCTATTTGCTGAGCTTCTAATTTCTTATTTCGATAGGAACCTTCCGATTTTTTCCATTTATCTAAACGTTCTTGCATTTGCTGTAAATTACTTAATTGCTGGTTAATCGCTGGTTTTTTGCCGTATGGTTTATATAACTCACCTATTTTAGAATCCAATTGCTTCTCAACGGTATACAAATTCGTAGAGCCCGTCATACCAATGCCTAAAATAACATCCCCCAGATCATCTTCTTTCATCGTTGTTATAGTAGCTAAATCATTTGCAGAAAATGAAAAGATTGATTGGTAGATAGCATAATTCATTCCTTTTAAACGTTCTTTTAACCATTGCTCCTCTTCTTCATTGCCATCAGCAGTGTAACAAACAGCAGCACCATTTCGTACTTCATGAAATCGCTCAATAGTAAATCGTACTCCCTTATCAACAACGGTAAGTCTTCCCCCCATTTTCCCACTCGTTTTTGGTCGATAAAACTCTCGTTGCTTAGGTGGTAAACCAAAAAGCATAAAAAGAATGAAAGTATGTAAGGTTGATTTGCCTGATTCGTTTTCTCCATAAATATACGTTACCTGTTGGTTTGAAAAATCGATCGTATCGTCTACCCATTTACCAAAGCCAAATATGGTAGCTTGTTCAAATTTCACGCTCTTCCCTCATTCCTTTAATAGCTCATAAATAAGTAATTCTTTAACAGCTGTTTTCAATGCCATCTCTTCTTCTATTGTTAATCGTTCCACAAATTTACGAGCACGTTTCTGTTGATATATTTCGGCAATAAACGGTTGAATGGATTGATTGTCAATTTCATAGAGTAATTCACTAATGAAATGATCTCCCTTGTATAATTCTCGATCAAAGCTAGCTACCTTTTTACTCACGCTATATCGAAAAATATAACTCCAAACCGATGATTGTATCGTTGCCTCATTTATTAACTCCATCATTTCTTCCATCCTACCATCCTGTTGCCATTTAGTTATTCGTTGATCCGTACTTATTAAAGTTAAATCAATTAATTGTGGTGTTGAATAGGTAAGATTATTTACATGCTCCATTAATACCGATTCCACTTCATGTACGGAATTACATGGGGATACATTAACAACAAGTGGATTAATTTGAATGGCTTGCAGTGGAATGAAAGCCAGATCAGTCGTTCCTTCATTTAATACAACATGATAACAACCTTTCATCCCTGTTTCTTTTCGATTTCTGCCTTGGATATTTCCAGGATAGACTATTGCAGGAGTTTCTTTTAAAATTTGTCGTTTATGGATATGACCAAGCGCCCAATAATCGAAGTGCCTTTCAGATAGTTCTTGTACTTGAAATGGCGCATACCTATCATGTTCTGTATTACTTTGAACACTTCCATGTAGCATTGCGATATGAAATGGAACTGAAGTATCGGTTATTTGAAATTCATTCACTTTATTTGCTACTACAGCACGATTCTCATAACTAAAACCGTAAATCAAAGCTAATACCTCTCCATTTCGTTGGTACGGAAAAGGTTGAACCTCTTCCTTTGAAAATATATATACATTATCGGGATAGGCTACAGGATGTTTATTCCCATTTATGTAATCATGATTTCCATAAGACATGTAAACATAAATTTCATGATTCTGTAATTTTCAAATGCTTTCTTTAATCGTATTTGAGCTTTTAAACTTTGTTTTTCATTATCAAACAAATCTCCAACGATTAACACGAAATCAACACGTTGATTAATAGCGGCTTGTACTAAGTTATCTAATGCTACAAATGTACTCTCCCTCACCTCTTTAAATATAGGGTCAGGTGTATTTGCTAATCCTTTAAACGGACTATCCAAATGCAAGTCAGCAGCATGAATAAACGATAATTGCTTTGACATATAAATTCCTCCATCTTTCTTCATTTTAGCAAACAACCGAATAGAATGCACGTTCGATTAATTACATACAAAAAGATAGCTGTCCGTATAATCAAGCAATTTCTGCTGCTTACAAAGCTTTTCAAGATGGCAAACGATTTGTTAGCTTACCGTCTTAATGAATAACGAGCGTATGAACCCCCGGCATAGCCAGGGGTTTTCTAACATGAACAAAAGCGTAACCGCCCTGTTAGCAACGTAGCAACTGAAGCGAGTCAACGGAGATTAAGGAAGCACGGTGTGCTTGCGAGCCGATGATGACTTATCGTCAGGGCGATTCGTGAAGTTACCTCGTTTCTGGGCGCCGGAGCTGGACGCGGCTCAACAGGCCCATATTTATCCACATGGGCTAATTTTATAATTTCCTGGACTATAAAAAAACTTGTAGAAAACGTAAAGGTTTTCTACAAGTAAAGGTCTATCAATAGGCAAACGATTAACATTTATTCTTTTTTTGATAGCGCGATTGCCTTTTTAAAATCTTTTAAAGAGCTGGATCGACCGTACATCAGCACTCCGCCTTTATAAACTTTTGCACCTAGTAATGCTAATAATACTATCGTGGCTACAAGTATACCGATAGATAAAGCTACCTCCCAAACAGGTATATCAAGCATTCCAACTCTTAAAAACATAATTATAGGTGAGAAAAATGGTATGAACGATGTAATTTGTACTAAACTCGACTCTGGCATACTTAATCCATAGATTGCGATAAAGAAAGCAATCATGATTAAAAAAGTCATCGGCATAATTAACTGCTGTGCATCTTCAATCCTACTCACCAATGAACCAAGCATAGCTGCAAGGGTTCCATAGAGTAAATACCCTAAGATAAAAAATACAATGGCATACACGTAAATAGATATAGACATGTCACCAATTCCAAAATACGTGAAGACTCCCTCCGTAAGCTCATCTTGCTTTGAACGAATTTGTGTATAACCGACTACGAGCAGTAAACCAATTTGAGTCAATCCCAACAATGCGATTCCAATAATTTTAGCAAACATATGAGTGACTGGTGACGCACTTGAGATTAAAATTTCCATCACCCTTGACGATTTCTCTGTCGCTACGTCAGTAGCTATCATGTTTCCATACATGATGACTGCCATATATAATACGAACATCATCACATAAACAATTCCCCGTGCTTGATTTAACTCTTCATCTGTCTTTGCCGTTTTATCTAGTGCAACTGTTTGAAAGGATACCGGGGCATTAATCTCCGCTAATGTAGCTGCATCAATCTCTGCTTGTTCCGTCGCATAGGATACCTTCAATTGCTGGAGTTGTTGCTCTATAAACAGCTGATTTCCTGTTTCCGATACATTATTTGCATAATAGGTCGCTTCGGGTAATTGCTTTTTATTGATCGATAAATTTATAAATGCCTTATATTCCTCATTCTGTACTGCCTGCTTTGCTTCTTCTACCGTTCCATTATAGGAAGTTAGTTCAACTTTTTCATTCGATTGTTCTACAAGCTCATTCAACGGTTCAAAAAGTTCATTGGAATCATCGATAACGACTATCTGATCTGCTTTATCATTAGAGAACATGTCTATAATGGACTGAATATTCACCAGGCCAATAATTAATAGTAACGAAAGTAAGGTGGTAATAATAAATGACTTTGTTTTAATTCGAGTCATATATGTGTGTCCAAGGATAATCCAGAACTTATTCATAAGACGCACCCACTTTCTCTATGAAAATATCATTTAACGAAGGTTCTTCTAATTCAAATTTACGAATAAATCCTTTTCCTTGCAGCGCTTGAAATATATCCTGCGAAATTGCTTCACTTTCTATTTGTAAGCGGCAACCTTCCATTACATTCTTATAGGTCACCACTCCAGGAAAACTTTGCAGAAAATCCAATGGAAACGATGCATGAATAATTAAATTTTTCCTACCATATGAGCGTTTAATATCCTGTAATGACCCTTGAACAACCTGCTTTCCTTTATGAAGAATGCAGAGATGCTCACATAGCTCTTCCACATGCTCCATGCGATGAGAAGAAAATACTATAGATGTTCCCTTGTCTTTTAAATCGATTACTGCTTCTTTAAGCATTTCAACATTGACCGGATCAAGTCCAGAAAACGGTTCATCTAAAATAACTAATTTAGGTTGATGAATGATGGATGAGATGAATTGAATTTTTTGCTGATTACCTTTGGATAGCTCTTCCACCTTCTTATTCATGTATTCTGGTATCTTGAATCGTTCAAGCCATCCCGTTAGTTTATCTACTACTTCAATTTTTTTCATACCACGAAGCTTTCCTAAATAAATAAGCTGGTCTTTAACGGTTAGCTTTGGATATAGTCCTCTTTCTTCTGGGAGATACCCTATTAAATGACTTTTATCATAATGTATGGCTTCACCATTCCAAGAAATATTTCCTTCTGTTCGATCTAATAAGCCTAATATCATTCGAAATGTTGTCGTCTTACCTGCACCATTTCCCCCAAGGAAGCCGAACATTTCCTTTTCAGGGATCTCTAAAGAAAGTGCGTCTACAGCCGTATGTGAGCCAAATCGCTTTGTCACATCTTCTATTTTTAGCGTCATTAAAACCCTTCCCCCTTTTCTTTAATCTGTACTACGATCCAAATGGTTAATTGTTTCATTTTAGCCTGAGCTTTTGCTACGAAAGCAGAAACGTAATGTGCAACATCCTACGAATAACATGACTATAAACCAAGAGAAAATATATATTACATGCTATCCTAAAGCCTTGCCTTAAGTTGATTAGTTTCTTGTAATAGTGAAAATTCAATCAATTGGGGGTTTGGTTTATCCCCCAATATTGGTTTCACATGATTGCTTCAAGTAAGAACCTTAATGCCATATGTGGAATAACACTCTGTACCAAATAGATATCAGAGTCCTGCTCGATTAGCGAGAAATCCTCCTTTAACACCTATCATCCCTATCAAATATAAAATTCAATCAAATATCTTCGCAAGTAGTAATAATAAACTTAATTTCACCTTTCTCTCTTAAAATATTTGCTCATCGGGAAACTTGTGACTTTTATACTAAATCCACCCTACGTAACCGTTAATCCTCCCGTTTTTCTCGGATCTATGTTTTCAAAGTTAGCTATTTCACCTTATAATAAGGTAAAATTTACACACAGTATACATACTAATCTTTTAAATTATCAAGTCTACTTACACGTTAAAGAAAAGGGGTTTTAATGAAGGAATTTACGCAGTCCTGTCGAATATATATAAGTAAGTTACTTCAAGGAGGAGCATATGTTATGAGAAACTATACACTAACTGTATTTAACCGTTCAGGTGAAAAGCTATTGGATGAAACATATACCGCCGCTAGTGATGATGAAGCAAAAGAAATTGGAACAGCTAAACTAGAAGAGGGAGGTTACCTTGAATATACACATCGCTGTGTTACTCCAGAGGCTAAATTAATATTATTTCATCGATAAATTCCCGCCGTTTTTTCTTCAAAGATCCATAAGCTCTGTTTTCACAACGAAACCGATTTTCTATAACTAGAAAGTCGGTTTCAACATGTACTTATTTCCCTTTAAATACCGGTTTTCGTTTCTCCAAAAAGGCTTTAACCCCCTCCTGATGATCTTCCGTGTTTCGTAGTTCCCATTGCGATTGCTTCTCTTCTTCTAAATAATAACGTAATACTTCCTTTTGCTTGGAATGATATATCATTTTGGTTTGCAGCATGGCAGCTAATGGTGTTTCTAATAGTTGATTGGCCAACTTAGTCGCATGAGGCATCGCTTTATCCTCTGCTGTAATGTCAACCAACCCCATTTGTTTTGCCTTTATCCCATCCACTTGTTTTAATCCCCAAATAAATTGCTTTGCTTGCTGTGTACCAAGCCGTTCCTGTAACCAAAAATGACCACCGCCATCAGGTACAAGTCCTACACCAATAAATAGCATGCCTAATTTTGCCTCTTTCTGTGCAACAACAAAGTCAGCAGTTAAAGCAATACTTAAACCCAATCCAGCTACCGATCCATGTATAGATGAAATAATAATTTTAGGCATCATATATAGTTTCAATACAATTTGTTCAATCATTTCCATAATATTATCAAAGTACGATTTATCTGAAAAACCCTTCATCATTGAAATATCTCCACCAGAGCAAAACGCATTTCCTTCTCCTGAAAGAATCACAATTGCATCATCATTTTTTTCAACTTCTTTTATAGTTTGTAACAGTTCTTCCAACATTTCTTCATTTAGTGCATTATAACGTGCTGCCCTGTTGAAGTAAATATATGAAATGCAATCTCTACTTTCGTATATAATCGTGTCTCCCATCTTCTTTACCCCTTTCTGATTTCTATATGTAACCATTCGCTAATATCTACCGATTATCCTGCTTTTAGCAATATTACTTTAATTTTTAAATGGAAAGGAATTTCAGTAAAAGGAGTTTCATGTTTGCTCACCGTTTTAAAAGCTTGGATGCTAACAGTTTAATTAATAAACGTCAAAGAGCGTAGAAAAATACACTTTTTCTACGCTCTACATGCAGCTTTTAACTTATTATTCGTTTTTATCCTCTGATGTACCATAGAGTTCTTCTAAAGGTTTTGTAATAATTCTGCTCACATCATTAATAACTAGATTAAGGCGTTGCTCCTCTTCCATTAATTTAGATATATCTTGATGCTGCTGAACTAATTCAACAACTTGTCTTGCTTTTTCAACTTCTTCTTCAGTAATTTCTTGTCCCTGCATTTGTTTCTCTTGCAAGGCCATTTGAGTATCACGAAAATTATCAAACATCTGCTTTGCAGATGGGTCATTCATTACTGCATCATAGGCAGTTTTTAAGCTCTTAAATTCTTCACTTTCTCGAATTGCTTTTTCTAAATCATAAGCACTATCATAAATATTGGGCAAGACAAATCCTCCTTCATATTTCTTACTCTCATTTACTATAACAAACGAAATACGTCGTGTATAGCGTTTCAAATTTTGCAGTCAATTCAATTATTTATTTTTAAATAATTTTTCGACTGTTATAATAAAAAAAAGCACTGAAGAAAATGAGGGTTTGCCAATGATTGAACAACTAAAAAATATTTTCCCTTCTCTTATTGTCGATAGTGAAGAAAAAGGTTATGTTAGTGAAACCTATCAATGGTTTTTAACACATAATGGGGAAAAAATCGGCATTGCTAAGCAGGAACTATCGGAAAAAGATGGTCGATTAATGCGTACATTTTTAACACCGTATCAAGGACCACCTCTCACTAAAAAGGAAAAAGTATGGAAGCAAATCATTGATCAAAATTTCACGGAAGCTCCTACTTCAATTACTTCTCCCTATCGCTTTGTTTACTTTTCTATGAATAAAAACCAGATAAATCCGGGAGTATTTAAAGAGTCAATACAAACATTGTTCGACTATTCCGTTCCCATCATATGGGAAAACGAACATGAAGGTATTCTTATCGAAGAGAAGCCCATCATAGCAGAGGAGAGTATATCTTACGAACAGATTATTGATATATTAATGAGTGATTTATACGTTAATATTCACTTCTTTGTTGGTCCATATTCCAAGAATTATAAAGATGCTAAGCATCAGTATAAGAGCTTGTTAACCTATGCTAATAGGATATTAACCTATACAGATAAATCGGTAATAAGCTACAAAGAAGCAATTCCTCACATTCTGGTTGGCTTCTCAGATCAAGCATTCAGAGAATATATCGCTGAAACGATTCTACAGGAATTCACCGATGACACCGACTTATTACAGACTATTCACACCTTCCTTCAATGTAATTTAAATGTTTCTGTTGCTGCGAAGGAGTTATATATGCATCGAAACAGCCTGCAATATCGGTTGGATAAATTTATTGAAAAGACTGGTATCGATATTCGGCAATTTCACCAAGCCACAACTGTATATTTAGCATTACTAGCAAATATGCACAAAGAAGATTAATATCTTTGTGCATGTTTGCTGTTTCTATTTGTCCAGGCTTTTTTTATACTATAACTAATTAAACGCTTACAAAAATAAAGGAGGAATAGAGGAATGGCAGAACTTCGTTTAGAGCACATTCAAAAATCGTACGATAAAAAGACGATTGCCGTAGACGACTTTAACCTACATATTCAAGATAAAGAATTTATTGTTTTTGTTGGACCTTCTGGTTGTGGTAAATCTACAACCTTACGAATGATTGCTGGTCTTGAAGAGATAACCGATGGTGAATTATACATCGATGATAAAAAAATGAATGATGTGGCTCCAAAAGATCGGGATATTGCTATGGTGTTCCAAAACTATGCATTATATCCACATATGAATGTATACGATAATATGGCTTTCGGTTTAAAATTACGTAAATTCAAGAAGGATGAAATTGAGAAACGTGTTAAGAATGCTGCAAATATTCTCGGCCTTGAAGCTTATTTAGATCGTAAACCAAAAGCATTATCAGGTGGGCAACGTCAACGTGTAGCACTTGGTCGTGCAATTGTCCGTGATGCCAAGGTGTTCTTAATGGACGAACCATTATCAAACTTAGATGCTAAATTACGTGTACAAATGCGTGCAGAGATTCAAAAGCTCCATCAAAGACTGCAAACAACAACCATCTACGTAACCCATGACCAGACAGAAGCGATGACTATGGCAACACGCCTTGTTGTAATGAAGGATGGAATTATCCAACAAATAGGAGCTCCTAAAGATGTTTATGATAACCCTGATAATGTTTTTGTCGGTGGATTCATTGGATCTCCATCTATGAACTTCTTCACTGGAAAACTAAATGGAAATACTGTGGAAGTCGGAGAAACGAAAATAGAAATACCTGAAGGAAAGCTTAAAATATTACGAGACCAAGGTTACGAAGATAAAGAAATCACTTTAGGTATCCGTCCAGAAGATATCCACGATGAACCAGTATTTATTGAATCATCACCAAACACTAAAATAACAGCTAACATTGAAGTGGCTGATTTGATGGGTGCTGAGACGTACCTCTATTCTAAAATAGGAGAGCAGGATTTCATTGCACGTATCGATTCTCGTACAGATATAAATGTTGGCGAAAATATTGAGCTTGCCTTTGATATGAACAAAGCCCACTTTTTTGACATTGAAACAGAGCTTCGTATTCGTTAAATTTTATATATACTAAAATTGCGGGGAAGCCAATTGGCTTCCCCGTCTTTTCCACCATTATTATTAAGCTTTTGGTCCTAGTTGTTGTTGAGCAGTTTGAACAAGTCTTTTAGTGATTTCTCCACCAACTGACCCGTTTGAACGAGAAGTAGAATCAGGACCTAAAGTCACACCAAATTCTTGAGCAATTTCATATTTCATTTGATCAAGAGCTTGTTGTACTCCAGGAACAACTAATTGGTTTGAACTGTTGTTAGCCATGTTTATCACCTCCTGTAATCATAGTGTGAGCAGATTACAAAAAACTTATCATAAGTTTTCACTGGTAAATTGTAGATTTGTTGGCAAGCATATAATTAACATAATAATTTTTCATAGATAAAAATAGCTGCCGAGAAAATTTTTCTCGGCAGCCTAAAGGTTGCTGATGAAACAGTATGCATTTTATTTTGGATACGTCATTTCTTTCGGATTCACATATTGATCAAATTCTTCTTCAGTAAGCAACCCTAATTCAACAGCTGTTTCTTTTAATGTAGCATTGTCCTTAAATGCTTTTTTAGCAATTTTTGCTGCATTCTCATAACCGATATGTGGGTTAAGTGCTGTCACTAGCATTAATGAATCTTTTAGATTTTTATCGATTTGCTCCAAATTTGGTTCGATTCCCTTGGCACAGCGCTCATCAAATGAAAGTATACTATCTGATAGAATTTGACAAGATTGAAGGAAATTATAAGCAATAACTGGCTTAAACACATTCAACTCAAAATTACCTTGACTTGCAGCAAAACCAATCGTTGCATCATTTCCCATTACCTGAGCTACTACCATTGTAACTGCTTCACTTTGTGTTGGATTTACTTTTCCAGGCATAATCGAGCTTCCAGGTTCATTTGCCGGTATAGTGATCTCGCCAATTCCACAACGAGGTCCACTTGCAAGCCACCGAACATCATTTGCAATTTTCATCATATCCGCCGCTAATCCTTTTAAAGCTCCATGCGCATATACCGTTTCGTCATGACTTGTTAATGCATGGAATTTATTTGGTGCAGAAACAAAATTTTTACCTGTATAGGTATTAATTGCTGCACAAACACGTTCAGAGAACTCAGGATGAGCATTTAAGCCTGTCCCAACAGCAGTACCACCAATAGCAAGCTCCTTGATATGCTGAACACTTTCTTTAATCATAGCTTCTGATTTTTCTAGCATACGATGCCAACCACTAATTTCCTGTCCCAATGTTAATGGTGTAGCATCTTGTAAATGGGTACGCCCGATTTTAACAATATCCTTGTAGGTTTCCATTTTTGAGCGGAAGGTATCTTTCAATGTCTTAATAGCTGGTAACACCGTATCTTCCAATTTCATAACAGACGCAATATGCATTGCTGTAGGATACGTATCATTGGAGCTTTGTGATTTATTAACATCATCATTCGGGTGCAATGTTAACTCACTTTTCTGCTCACTTAACCACTTATTGCCGACATAGGCAATAACTTCATTTACATTCATATTAGATTGTGTTCCACTACCTGTTTGCCAAACAACTAAAGGAAAGTGCTCACTAATTTCCCCACTAATAATTTGTTCTGCTGCAAAATTGATTGCTTCCGCTTTTTTTTCATCTAATAAACCTAATTCCATATTTGCATGGGCAGCACTCTTTTTCAAAATAGCAAACGCTTTAATTATTTCCGTCGGCATTTTTTCATTACCAATTGGGAAATTTTGCTTACTTCGTTGTGTTTGAGCACCCCAATATTTATCAGCAGATACTTGAATTTCACCTATTGTATCTTTTTCTATACGATAATCCATTACGCTTTCCTCCCTATGTACATTCATTCATATAACCTCCTTCTATTGTATCAGAAAATTGACAGATGAAAATATATAGAATGTACGGATTTTCAACCAAGTTGACAAATTTACTTGTTCTTTTTGTACACTGACACAAAATTGTACGCGTTTATGGTTCCAATCCATCTAGCTTTTCTTTTATAATATGTAAGATAGGAAACGATAGTTAAAGTGTGGGAAGACATAGTTTTTCATTCATCATATCTAAAACGATTTCGAAAGCAGAACAGAAGTCTTCTAAAACATTACATAAAGGAGGATTTCGTTATGCCAAATATATGGACACATATACTCTTTTGTGAGGACGTGGCAGATGCTGTAACCCAAACTTATCCATTTTCTAATTACGAAGCATATATGAAACTTGGTGCACAGGGTCCAGACCCTTTTTTCTATTATAATTTCTGGCCAGGAATGAAGAAGGAGCATATACAGAATATCGGAAATGCTCTTCATACAAGGCATTGTGGGGACTTTCTCATTGACTTGCTAATGGAAGCTGGAAAAATGAATGCAAAAGCAAAAGCGTATGTTTTCGGATTTGTCACTCATCATATCTTGGATAGAAATACTCATCCATATATCCATTATCGAGCTGGGTATGAAGAAAATAAACATCAAAAGCTTGAAGTTCTGATTGACACCATAATGATGGAAAAATATCATAATTTAAAAACATGGAAAGCACCAGTTTATAAAGAAATAGATGTCGGTATGTCTCTGGATAGAAACATTAGCTTGCTTTTGTATAACACGATTGAAAAGCACTTTCCTGAGCTAAATCGCCATTCGTCATCATATATTCATAAATCTTATCGCCATATGAAGTTAGCTTTAAAGGTATTATCTGATCCTCATGGGTGGAAGAATACAATTTTAAAATCTTTTATATCCCCTTTTTCACATCAGCCTATCAAGGAAAATACAGATTATCTTAATTTGAATCAAAAAACTTGGTATCACCCAGCTACAAAAAAGCCGAGCAACCAAAGCTTTCTTGATCTATACCGGCAAGCAAGAATGGAAGGTATTGATATCTTAACCCTTGTATATGATTATTGGAAAACAAATGATTTCAAATATGTAACCTTGTTAACTGAAAAGATTGGCAATATTTCTTATGATACAGGCGAGCCATTACATTTAGAATTAGAAAATAGATATTGTGAACCGATTGTCTAAGAATAGTGCTTAAAAATAAGCGCCCAAATCACATTAAAAGCTGGTATAGCTATCGAATCCAGTGGTCCTTTAAATATACCTCCGTTTTCGTAACTTGTTAGCAATATCTCCTTAAAGTATGTACACAAGGCTGAGATATAACGAAAACGGTTCATTTTGAAGACTCCTCCGCCTGTGGTAGGAAATGCATCGGTGAGTCCCACAGTGTGACAGCACTCGGAAACTCACCAGCCGCCGGCGGAAAACGCAGTATATTTGTGAACCGGGTTCGTTCATGACCATCATTTCAAATTGTTCGTTTTATTCTTTTTATTCTTTAATTAACACACTTTTGTCTCACCCTTTTTCACTTACTTTGTGATAACTTTTACCTTTTCAGCGTCATTGGTTAATCTTTTTGCATCTTCCATACCTTTTTCTATATTGACAAATTTAAGAAGAATAATTCCGCCAATAAAAAATATAACTAACGAAATGATTCCTATTCGACTTGAACCTGTAAGTTGCCCAACAAAGGCAAATAGGAAAGGGCCGAAGATTGCTGCAAATTTAGAAGAAATTCCGTAGAACCCGAAGAATTCAGCATGTTTATTATCAGGGACCATTCTGCCAAAAATGGATCTACTAAGTGATTGTGCTCCACCTTGTACCATACCAACACAAATAGCAAGTAGGTAAAAGTGGATCGCCGAAGTCATAAAATAACCTAATACTACAATCCCCATGTAGACGTATAATGAAAGCGTTAATGCTTTTTTAGCACTTATTTTCTTCGCTAACCACCCAAAGAAAAATGTAAATGGTATACCTACAAACTGTGTAATTAAAAGTGCTGCAATTAAACTGTTTCCATCAATACCTATGTCTCTACCGTATATTGTTGCCATTTTAATAATGGTGGATATCCCATCGTTATACATCCAAAATGCAAGTAAAAAAAGTAATAATTGCTTATAATGCTTTAGGTCTTTAAACGTAGAAGCTACTCTGGAAAATCCAATTACTGCATAAGACTTTTCCCGCTTCACAACCTTCTTTTTCTCTTCTTTAATATTTCTAAATAGCGGAAGTGAAAATAGAAACCACCATAAACCTACGGAAGCAAAAGAAACTTGGCTTGCAACGGTAGCATTAGGTAGTCCAAACCAATCGAACTTTAATATCATGAGAATATTAATAGCTAATAATATTCCCCCACCTATGTAACCCCATGCGAAACCTGCTGATGATACTTTATCAATTTCCTGTTCTTCTGCTATTTCTGGTAAGAATGCATCATAGAATACATTACCACCAGAAAATCCAATTGTTCCAATAATTAACAAAAACGAGGCAAAAAGGTAATCACCTTCGCCTACAAAAGCAAGTAAAATACTTGCTAGCATACCCATGTAGGCAAAAAATCGTAAAAACTTTTTCTTAGCTGCAGAATAATCACTTATAGCTCCTAGAATAGGTGCTAGGATTGCCACAATTAATACAGCAATTGACTGCGAATATCCCCAAAAACTTGCTGCAAGATTCTCATCAACACCAACAGCTGCTACGTCGTAATAAAAAACGGGTAAAACTGCAGCCATAATTGTAGTTGCAAAAGCAGAATTCCCAAAATCATAAAGGACCCAGCTAAGGGTTGTTTTCTTCTTCATCTCCATCCCCCTTTCTGTAAAGAATATCAAAATTACCATCTATGCAGTACTACTTTTACAAAAATTTTAAAATAATTATCTATCGAGTAACCACCTTTACATCTCCCAGGATAAGAAAGGCTTCCGCAGCAATACATTGTACGTAGAAAAAGCGTTTCTCTTTTTTCATGGAGTTAACGTATTTTTTTACTGAGCTTTATAGTAATATTTGTTTTATCGTTCGACTTTTGGGTTAACTCTCTTAACTTCGTCCCAGACCCTTTTTTCAAAACCAGTTTAAGAAAAACTGAGCAAAATTCGCTCAGTCCTTATCACTAAATGCTCAGATCTACGCTTCCTATAGTAGCTATTATGGAATAATAGCTACTGCTTGCTTGACCACCACTCCGGCTGCCCACTTCCCTTTCC
>NZ_JAWDHA010000028.1:0-49866 GCF_034190895.1 Virgibacillus sp. M23
CCATGTTTCTTCTTAAATGCTTCCCAATGTTGATGTTTATCAAAAAAGATTCGTTTCAAGATGTTTTTTTCCATATACTTAAAATACCACAGTAAGAAACACTCTGGTATAGCCAAATTTTTATACTTTCTTATCTTTAAATAAAAGCCGATATTTCCTTAGCGTAGGAAAATTCGGCCTTTTTCATGTCGAAAATTGCTTAGCGTATGTTTTGCGCTTTTTGTTGGTAGGACCCCATGCCCATCAAGCTAGCATTCATGAATGGGTAAAATAGAGCCGTTTTGCAAAGTAATGTCTATGCTACTGAAAAAAAAGCATACCAAATAAGCCTGATACAAGCTATTTTTTAAAAATTACGCTGCTTTCTTTTGGCACGTGGTATACTGATAGACAACACCCAATATATCAAAGACTGTTTTTTTCTCGTATCGGTGAGACTTTCGCCCGTTTTTCTGTAGGATGGCAAATAGGCGAAACAGGACCTTTGATAGCTCTTGGGTGCCTTTTTGTATCGATTGAAACAGTAATACAAAATAATCTTTAATGATATAAATGGCTTTATATTCGCTAAGTTCTTGTTTTTTCTTGGTGAGAAGTAGCTGCCGCATTTGAAACATGGTGGAAGAACAAAGGAGGATAGCGATGAGTTGACCATAGAGATGACATTCTAAACGCTCTTTTTTGATTTCTTTACAATGATCGATTTCAAAGAAGGATTTCCATGACTTAAACAGTATTTCAATTTGCCAACGTAAAGAGTAAAGATCGTGAATGTGTTCCGTTGGAACAACTTCGGGTGATGCATTGGTTATGTATACATTTATCGCACTCAATCGTTTACTCCGTTCCTTCATAACAATCCCTTTCTTTTTCTCCTTTACCGCATGATTTTCCAATCGTGTTCGGGTTTGCTCTTCCGTAAGTCGGTGGATAATGACTCTAGTCGGCAGCTTTTGATTTTTCCCAATATAAACATCTGAGATTTCATGGGTTTGTCCTTGCTTTAATTGATGCATGATCTCTTCCATATCTAATTGAATATATTCGGTTTGTTTTTTGAGTGTTCCATTTTTGAAGTATTCAGGATTAGGGTTCTTTAGATAAACCCGAGTGTTTAATTTTAAACGAGAGATATAAGAAGCGCCCTTCTCGTCCATCTGATGGAGGTCATTGAGGTCAAAATATCCTAAATCACGTATACATAAGTCACCTGTTTGTACCGTCTGTAAGCATGTGGAACCGTAGGTTCGATCATTTTCTTTACCTGGACCCGAATGAACATGGAGGAATTGGCCACTGAGAAGATCATATTCCAGTTGAATTTTCACGCCAGCCGTATGGCTACTTCCTCCAGATCCTTGATAGGTTTTAGCAAAAACATCTGGCAATTGAAAGGTCGTAGAATCCAAGATTCGTATACTTCGAAACTGTGAAACGTAACGATGAGAAAAAAAACTAGAAGTAGACAACTTCTTAGTAAGCAAGGTAGCGAAAACATGTCGTAAGAGCTCGACAGCCGTAGGATTAAATCGTTGATTAAGTCCTTCAGGACTCATTAAAACTCCCGTTGAAGATTCTAAACAACTACATAGCTGTGCTAGGGAAGTGCTCGCTACTTTTTGGCTTAACCACACGCATAGCGCTATTAAATCTTTGGCCTGGTACTTACTCGTCCTTTGAACAAAACCGACTTCTTTGGCCAGCTGTTGGAGAACTTTTGGAGACAAGGATCGTTGTAGTTCCTGTGAAAAGAGAGTCAGTTCATCTGAAATTTCACGACTCATAAAAAAACACCATCCTTTCCCATATATTACTGAAAGGATAGCGCTTTTTCCGTTTGGGGGGTAGTCATTTGAATTAACTTGATGGGCATGGGGTAGGACCCCAAGAATAGTTTATTTAATAGACGTTGAAAAATGTAAGGTCTGTCCATTCCGAGAAGGATGTTTTAAAGAAGGCTCAAAAACTAAAACCTGTTCTTTTGCTATTAAATTAAAGGAACATTTTGACCAACAAGCTTTTCAAGAAACAGAAGAATTTAAACGCTCAGCTCGAGAACGCTATAAAATCGAAGCAAAAAATAGTGAGTAAAAAATAAACACGGGTACGATCAAGTATCGGCTGCAGGTTCATTTGGTATGCAAATTCAGGGCACAACGACGATATTCGCTGTCAATCTAAAAAGAATCTTAAAGCTTCTGAATGAAAAAGAATAATAAAGAAACAAAAATAAGGCGTTTTCTGTTCAAATTAAACAAAAAGCGCCTTATTTTTCTCTGTAATGAGTTTATTTATAAAAAACACAAGCTTTTCAATGCCCTCATACAATATCGAACTCTTGCCCAGCACTGGGTATTGCAGGCCTATGCGTTCTTTTTATTAGGGTAACTCATGGGACTTCTATGGTAAAAGAGCAGAAAGATATTTCTTTTATCAAACAACTGAAAGAAGGATTTGTGTATACTTGGGAAAAACCATTGTTGCGAGCATTATTTACTATTACAGTTATTACAAATCTATTTATATCAGGTCCACTAATGATGGGGCTGCCCATTTTTGTTGAAGGTGTGTTGAAGGGAAATTCCTTAGACTATAGCTTCGTTCAAGGGGGATTTACCTTCGGGATGATTGCTGACTCGATTATTATTAGTATCATTAATATAAATAGAAACAGAGGAGCATATGCTTTATATTTAATTGCTCTTCAAGGGCTGGGAATGCTTCTATTCAGTCAGGTACAAATCATTGAGATTGCCATTCCAGTCATCATTTTAATTGGTATGCTTAACCCCGCAATAATATTCCGTTAATTTCTATGGTTCAAACATATACAGATAGAAATAAGATAGGAAGAGTAATGGGCTTAATTCGTACAGGGTCTTTAGGGCTTATTCCCCTTTCCTATGCAATTACCTCATTTTTACTAGGTATAGGCATCAAGATTAACATAATAATGGCATGGAGTTCCCTACCATTACTGGTTAGTGTTGTGATATTATTTGTAAGATTTCCTATTATAAGAAAAGCAGACGGATAAGCCTAGTGTAGTGGTTGCATCAATTTAATTAATTTTTGTTTTTTACAAGTGTATAAGCCAAAATTTTGGTTTAAATAAAAAAATATTTTGGCTTATTAAATTTTTCGGAAAAGCGGACCAGAAAGCAAACGTGAGTGATTTCCTATTATGGAAGTGTGCCCGTTTGTCTAAGAGTAAATTATTGTGTACCATCTCGTGTAATATTGATAAGCAATGCTTTGAGTTGTATTCCCTTTTTCAAATTTCAGAGCATTACCAATCTCATCTCTTCCTACAAAACGCCACCCCTCCTTTTCCATCATTTTAATGTATGGCTCCATTTCTCCTCGTTTTACCAAATATCCGTAAATCCCGCCTATCTCTTCTGCTCCTTTTATTTCGGCAATTTCTCTATCTTGAAAAATCATTTTTGACATAGCTAATGCCATCGGAACTGGGTTTCCTTCTTGGAAAATTACATCCTTTTTTAAGGTTAAAAATATAGCTAAAATACTTATTACTCCCATTGTAATTATAAAAGTTTTAGATTTTAACACTCTTTCCATTCAATTACACCCATTTCTCAATTAAGATTCCAGCATACAATTTCGTTAAAGCACCCGTTACTTGAATAATTATATTCAAGTTTATTTTTCTTTTATAAAATAAAACCCTTCTCCATTTTTTTGCGGTACAAATCCTGATAAAGCTGATGAATTCTCTACACTATTTTGTTCTTCTGCGGTTATGACTGTTTTAATGTCCTTACCTTCACGTGCTTCTTGTTCCTCTACTGTTACAACTTTAATTTTATCTCCATCACTAACATCAACTTGCCCTTTTGCTAATACATCTGTAAATCCAGTTGATAGTACAAGAACTCCTATAAAACCAAAAATCAAACCCGATTTCCTTTTCATAAAATCTCCCTCCGTTTTTTAACAAATTATTTTTACATTAATGCTACGTTAACCTAATTACAATTATTTCAAGTCTCTGTTATTTTCACAAGATGTGTTGTTTAATTATCTGGCCGAATTCTAGCACAACTTTGTTCCGTTATTGCGCCCGATTGCTAAAGATCGGTCTCAGATTATTATAGAAACTGACCATCTGGAAAATCAAGATTAATAGTAGTATGACGCAAGATCGATTCATAAGCCTTGGCTTTTTCAGAAAACAGACGCATCAGAACAACAACGTCTAAGGTTTCGCTAGATAAAGCCCCCTCACCTCGGCTACCAATGAGCACCACATCTGGTACAACAAGCCAAGCACCGGCACGATTATAGAAAGAAGCTAAAGATGGTTTACACGTGAATATGCCAAAATCTATGTCTCTTTGTTTTTCAATCCATTGAGTAGCGGCAGCGACTGTACGTAAACCTAACCCTTGACCATGATACTTGGGATGAGTAGCCACACAACTAAGTCCAGCAATATTGAATGTTTGTCCATCGTGCTTGATAGTCTTATGCACTACACCTGCATAGCTGACCAACTTCCCATCTATGTAGGAATAAACTGAGCGTGCATTAAGTTCTTTATCGTGAGCTTTCGGAATCGTTGCTCCCGGCATCGGACAAGCATCTGGCCAAACCTGATGTAGCATTACGGCAATCTCACTTTGTAATGTATCAGGTGCTTGATTATAATAGATTGATTGGACGATAGTTGTCATTGATTTATTCCCCCACCTTCTACTATGTAATGTTACGCATTGTGTTTATTTACCTTCAATACAATCATTTTCCCTAAAGTATTATAATTCTACTTTAACTTTATTCATTCTTAATACTCACAGTCCTAAAACTCGTTACCCATAATTTAACACAATTAATTTTTTAACTATCGCATCTCAGTAGGTCTTCTTCAATTATCTGGCCTAATTCTTGAACACTACTTATTAAACAACTGCGCCCAATAGTTGAAGATGATTTAAATTTTATGAACTACCTTCTCACGAAGAATATATGGAATAATGGATTCACTATTTATAAAATTTTTTTCTTCAGTTACTGCAAAGACTCCCTCTAGTCCACTCTCTTCAAAATCATTTCTTCCCTCCTTTTTATCTTTCTATAAATTAACTAGACACCAATAACCTATTTTCCCGCTTGTTAAATTCAAAGTATTCAATGCTCCACACATAAATTGTATCAAATTTTTTCCAAGTCGCCATCCATCTTTTTCTTGGTTACGTCAAAAGAAAATCCTGCAAGCATAAAAATACCGGCACGATAACGTACCGGCTACACCACTTAATTGAACAAAGTTAATAATTAGGGCTCATTCATTTTATTCCACAATTGCGCCCGATAGTTGAATAACCCAACTACCATCTTTCTTTTATTTCTTTTATTACAACTTCTGGATTATCCCAATGTAACATATGAGAAACATTAGGAACTAACTTTACAGTTGCTCCTGTTTTTTGTTCTAATATGCCTGAAGTTAAATCCCTGTACGCATCTTGTGACTTAGGAAGGGTTGCATGGAGTAATAAGATATTTAAGTTATTAGGGAGGTTTTCATAAATATCCTCCGTTTCATCTTTGTGCATACCTCTAATAATGTTACCAGCCGTTTTTCCCCTTGCGTGCCAATAATACCTTCCATCCTTAACAAGGGCTAAATCCTTCGCCGCAGTCATTAATAGTGGTGTTCTTCTGGAGTCACCAAAGACAGCCACATCCAAAAACTTTTCCCAAGTCTCTACATACTCTTCAAAATCCTTTTTGTAATACTCAATCTCTTCTTCTATTATAGTAAGAAGAGAATAACCTTCAATTATTTTATCTGATTGGTACTTTTCCTACGCTTCCGACAACAACATGTTTTCACACTCCCATACTATGAATCAATTAATTTGATTTCAGTATGGTCTTATTACTCAACCTTTATTTAACAATCGAAATGTATTAGTATAAAGATAAGGCGCTTATCCTTATGCGGTATAATCGCCATTTAATGGCATAACTAATATTTCAATTTAGCCATAGCCTTGTAAATTTCCAATGCCTCAATAAGGAATTGCTTATTATATCCTGTTTTAAGTTTTATTTTTTCTGACCATTCATCTACTGTATTTAGCGATTGTTCATTAATTAACCCTTCACTGGTACTTAGAAAACTCTTCCAATCATAAAATTCCCAGTGAGCAATATCATTTTTGTAGGGTGTTCTACACTCCAAAAGGGGTTTTGGTTTAATTAAATTCTGCGAGTATTCGGCGGCCTTAAAAAAGTCGTCCTTATTAATTGGTTCCGGATCATAAAATTGTCGTGATACTTTTCCATTTGGTCTATGATATGTTACTTCAATCATGTTTCCTACAGATTTCACTTGAATTTGCGCAGCAGGAAAAAATCCATCCAATTTTTCATATGTAAAGTCTTCACTCATAGAATCTATCAAAATTGGATTTAACCATTGATCGCCTAAATCACAGAGAAAACGGTTACCATTTTCATCTAATGCCACTATTGCAACATGTGCATCAATTGTATTTAAATCATGACCAATTGGGAATGCTTTCACACCATTTTTTTCAAATTCATCAAGTAACCAGATTGCAAGGTCATAACAATTTCCTGTAATACCATATTGGCTTTTATGCTCTTTCATTAGGGAGACATCTCTTTGTCTCCCATTACTTGCTTTATCATAAAACCATGCTTTCGTTAATGTATCCATTGGAAACCCATCGAATTTTCTCCAACAAGATAATATGCTATCCGGCGCTAACATAATCCCCCTCCTAATCCCTTTTCTATTCAGCATTTACGATTATTCAATTAAATGGCTCTAATCCGTAATAAGGGCGCTGGTTCTTGTTCTGGAATTGCGCCCGTTTGATAAAGATTGTATTTATGGAATAGTTTTAACTATCAATTGAGAACTAAATAATAAAGACAAAAGAAGATAAGTACTAGAACGCTTATCGATTTTTTGTTTGCCTTAATAAAAGGTAAATAAGAGAAATACAAAACATGAATGTAAAAGTATTTAACCAATCTAAACTATCATTAGTTAGGTATTTAAACAGCATGACAGCGAAATAAAATATAACGAACAGACATGCATATGTAACCAGAAAATTTGCTTTATCTTTTTTTGGGACATGAATTCCACCTCTTGATTAGTAATCCTCCACAAAATGGCATTTAAAATGTAAAGTTAAGAGCAGGCTCTTATTCAAGAATGGCGCCCGTTTGCTTAATAAATTAATGTTAAATTAGTTATCATCGACTTCAATTAGGTAAACCTTTTCCTTAAAGCCACCCCGTTCAACAAATTTCTTTTTTCTTGCTCTTCTATGTCTTTAAATCTCCTATGTTAGTAATAACTCTGCAGGCTCCGCCTTCTTCTGTAACCATAGTCGCAACCTTTTTAATTACCCCCAGTAGTTCAAGTAATAATCCATTATCACTTTCTTCTAATGTAATTAGAAAAGGTATGTGTTTTTTAGCAATTGCAACAATATGTATTGGGTAAAAAGATTTTGTATGATAATAGGTTAATACATTTTCTATCTAAAACACCTTATTTACTTGGGTTTTACCACTTAATACTTCATCACAATAAAAATCCTTAGTCATAATAACCTAACTTCCTATACTGCTGTTCATTTAACTTTTCTAACTCCTTCTTTGACAATTCTACCCTTTAACTTAATATTAATATCTCAAAATTCCATAATTTACACAATAAGTTTTTCCTGAATATGTGCCTTTTCATGCAAAAAGGCACATATCCTTGCTCCGGAAATGCGCCCTTTTATGGAAGATAGCTTTAAAACAATTATGCTGCACATATATTCTAGAAAAACTTGCTCCTATTTATGAAAAATTGGTTAAACTTTTCTTTGAAACACCGTTTTTACCATCTTTTAGAGAATAGTATTACTTCATTTTGAAAATAATAACCTCAAGGAGGCTACCAATATGAAGAAATGCCTATTCATAATTGTATTATCTGCTTTTTTATTAATGGGTTACAATTCCGTTCAAGCTGAAAATTCACACAAGCACGATTCAAAAGGAATGGAACAGGTTTTTGACCATTTTATGTTAGAACAATTCAACAACAAGATTCACAATGCTTTGGGAAATTATTACAAACGGGATTCTATACATTTCCAATTTGATTGGTGGGCGAAAAACTATGATGTAGTTGAAATGCAACAAAGCGAAAAAGGACGAGAGTTAAGTCATCCATATTTAATAAAATTTACTGTAAAAACGTACTCTGAAGACGGTAAGCACTTGGGAACTGATGCGATAACTTTTGGTGTGACACCTGTCTATAAGAATATGTTAAAAGATAATAATCTAATCACGATGCAAGTTGAACAATTAAACTTGGAACACCAAAAACCTACAACTCCAAGGAAATAATTAAAGGCACCAAAATTGGTGCTTTTTTCAATATATGAGAATTATTCTTCCTAACTCAACAATCTGGCCCAATTCTTGAACACTACTTATTAAACAACTGCGCCTAATGAAATAGCAGTTATGCTTTTGTTTTTAGATACTCTATTTTATGAATATCTTTATAATTATTTTTATCTGCTCGATAACTGTCTTTAGATGAAGCTTCATGTACACGTAAATATTGTTTCAGTGTTAATAAGTAAAATTTTGCGCCTGCCTTTTGATGTGTTTCTATACCCTCTAATAATACTCCTGCGAAAGATGGTAAAGTATCAATGATGCCAAACTCGACTGATAACCCACTTTTTAAAAATTCATGTTCATGTAAATCTACTAAACAATATCCAAGAGAATCCATAAGCCGTACAATACGATCCCAATCAAAAATAGCTTTTTCAGCAGGTACTTCCCAACCTCTTTTATCACCAGGTACATGAATATCTAAATCCTGAGCATCCCAGCTCTTTTCTGTAACAACTTCTAAACCAACTGACCCCATTAACAATGGTATAATTTGAATCTCATTTAATTTTCTTGTTATTCTTAAAAACTCATGAAATTTATGACTTTCCATTTCTCCTCCTATGTTATTTAACATTACCATATCTCTTTTTCATTAACCCGCTCCTATAAAATACGACTGATTTTTCAGGTAGTGGTTCTTCAATATCTGGCTCGATTCAAAAGGACGCACTATTCGATTAGCGCACCCATTTGTGGAAAGGTAAATAATGTTTTAATATTTTCATCGAGGATGAAAGTCATAATATTTTTAACCGTATGTCCTTCCACCATTTAGTGAAAATGTGGGTTCGCCAAAAGTACCGAACCCACATTTTAAAGAATTTTATTCGACTATATTTTGAACAAACAAATGATTATTCCTATACACGATCAAAGCAACAATAGCAAGCAATAATCCCGAAATAAGGAAAACAATCCTGACTCCGAGCAAGTCAGCTAATATCCCCATAACAAGGGATGCCACTCCGAATACACCTGTTGCAACGGCTCCCAAGGATGTGTAAACAGTGGAGAGCTTTATCTTTGGAATACTGGTTTGGATTACTGTTTGCTGTGGAATACCCTTTATTTGTCCAAATAATCCAATTCCAAATGACAGTAATAAAGCGATGGTTGGATTACTGGTTATACTGAACAATATGGTTATCAAAAAGCTAAACAAGGAACCAATAAAGATTACCTTGCCCATCTTCCTTTCCAGAACGGAAGAATTTTTTATACAATAGATACTTCCAACTATTAACCCTAAAAAGAAAGAACCATTAATAAAACCCCACCATTTTTCACCTACAAGTAATGCTTCACTAACAAACACATACAAGATGGCAGCAATCCAAACAGTTCCTGCGATGGTTTCCAATACTTCCATTAATGCTATTTTTCGTAACACAGGAGTATGAAATAAAGTGTTCCAACCCTTTTTAATTTGGTCTAATTTGCTTTCCTGTTCCACTGTTTGTTGTTCAACATTTGCCAAGAAACACAACATGATACTTGATATTGCAAATAAGAAACCAACGACCCAAACGATCTGTTGTGAATTCATCATTACTAAGAATAAACTACCCACAAACCACATAGTAGCCTGAATGAATTGCGTTACCGTTTCAGCTATTCCATTCGCTCGTACTAACTCATCCGGCTCCACATAATGTGGTATCAATGTTTGTCTAATCGGATTGGCACATCCGTCAAGAAATGCGATGACAGCGATATTGATAAACACCAGATAATAGTTCGATTCAGATATTCCAATTAACAAAAGTCCTAATACAACTATTAAGAATGTTTTTCCCAATTGTGAACCAGCCAGTAACCACTTCAAGTTCACTTTCCCAATCAATAGAGGTGTTAAAAGACTGGATACAAACATAGATGACGTAATTGTAAACGGGACAAAAGATGCCGCAGTTGCGGACCCAGTTAAAGCAAAGATCGCACTAATAATACTTACCATATAGAGAACATCACCAATATTCGCAAGTGACTGCCCCGTTAATAATAAAGGAAAATTTTTATTCAATTTTATATCCCCCAATTTAGAATAAATTTCGTATCTAAAACGGGGATTCTCAAATTGGACTGTCCATGATGTAACTCCTTTATATTTAACAGATAAACCTTGGGGGATTTAGATTTATCAAAATGTATTTTAATGATCTAAAGATTGTATGAAATTTATATTATCAAATAATGCCGAATTGAACGAATGATTAATTAGAATAAATTCCATTCTAAGTATAACGGAATCTGGATTACAAATCCATACACCTTTTTAAAACAGCAGTCTTTACAAACTTCAACAATGTGATGAGATTTTCGAATAGCATGCCTGGCGTTTTTCAAACGACTTTATTGTAAATTAGACAACATTATCGTTATATAACATCACCACTGACATTTAGGAATTTACAAAGTAATGCCGAAGAAGATATTATAACTCTACACAGCATCTTCCAGAACTTAAACTAACAAAAAATTAAAAAAGACACCATATAAGTGTCTCTGAACCTTTAAGGTAGTTGCTTTTACTTTATTGCACGTTTATTTAACTTCTACATCAAATATAAAGGAAGCCTCTCCGTTTTCCCATTTTGCTTTCACTTCATAAATATATATCCCTCCTTCTTCTGGAACATTAATTTTATTATCTTTTAAAGCGACTTCTTTTGCTTCTTCATCTTCGTTCCATTCAAAGACAGCTACAGATGGGTTTTCTTTAATCATAATTTCTTTCTTATCGACAGTTAACACTCTATCTTCTTCAATGGATTCTACGAATTTATCTCAAGGCATTACTTGTTCTAATGAGAAATAAGGATCAAGTAGAAATAGATTTAACTGTAAAAAAACAGATCCCGTAGCATAACGTATGAAATCATACCTTATGCTACGGGATCTTACGTTAATCGAAACACATCTACTATACTATCCTTCTTGATAGGTAGTTTGATAACAATTCCTTTGTCATTCTGCACGAAATCAAGCTGGGATGCACGGCCTAAGTGTTCTATACGTTGTACATGCTTGTTATAGGGCAGGATAATCTCTTTTTCATGTCCGTTATCTTCATGCTTATCTAACCAAAAGCAATAAGTGGTTTCTCCTTTTTTTGTAAAAGCGAATTCGCGTGTATAATAAGGGTCACACATTCTAGTACCATAGATTGCTTCTCCATGGATATCTAACCATTCTCCAAGTTCCTCCATTCGTTTAATGGCTCCCTTAGGAAGCCGTCCATCTGGCTGTGGAGCAACATTTAACGCTAAGTTACCTCCCTTGGCAACTACTTCAATCAGTGTATAAATAATCTCCTTCGTGGATTTATACGTATCCTCATATTTAAAAGAGAAAGAAGTACCCATCGTAATACAGCTTTCCCAAGGTACATGTATGGGATTATCTGGAATGGTCTGTTCTGGAGTGATATAATTCTCAAACTTTCCTCCCATCATTCGATCGGCCGTTAACAGCCAAGGCTGAATTTTTCTTGCCTTTTCTATGACTTCATCGAGCCGAATATCCTGATTTTCATGACCAACCCATCCAGCATCTAGCCAGAGGATATCGATGTCCCCATATTTCGTCATTAATTCCATAATTTGATTGTGGTTAAATTGAACATATTTATCCCATAGCCAAGGATATTCTTTTGGGTTATATGTTGGTCCACGCCAGCTTTTACTCCCTTGCTCCATTCCCGGAGCCCAATAATAGGGAGTATGCCAATCTGCTTTTGAATAATAAGCCGCAATCCCTAATCCATTTTTACGAAATGCTTGGAATACATGCTTACAAATATCCGCATATTTATGAGTATGAAAAGGGCAATCGTCTGCCGTAATACGATAATCCGTTTCTCTTGTGTCCCACATACTAAAGCCATCATGATGTTTCGTTGTAAAAATTACATATTTAAATCCTGCTTTCTTTGCTATATCTGCCCATACATGTGGCTGAAAACGAATTGGATTAAAGGTCCTGTTTAGGTCCATGTATTGGCGCTTTAATTCCTGACTATTCGCCTCCCAATCTATTCCTTCTCTAGACCATTCTGCATCCTCATCGCTTAATGCCCACGATTCTACAACGCCTAGTTGTGAATAAGGACCCCAATGCATCATTAATGCCAGCTTCTGATCCTTAAACCATTCTAGTCGCTCTATTAGTTGTGATTCACTTGGCTCCACCCAGTTTTTTTCTGCACTATATCTATGAACTCCTTCTGCCATCATCTGATCAGTAGATTCTTGAGTCATCGCTTTTTCCCCCCTTCAACATGCTAGATTGTTAATTATCTTCAGTTTGCTTAGCTTAATAAATAGAATCAATATGTTCTTATCTTATAATTGTAATCATTCTGCTATCCAGACGTATATAAAGCATCGTTAGCCATCCACTATGTACAGTTTTTTTACAGTATGTGATTTTTGATATGCTTAACAATAGCTAATTACAGGCATTAAGTGAAACTTCCATCAGTGGGGGGCTTACTGCAAGCTATATGTAGGATAAAACTACTCCGAACTACGATCCGGATAAAACTTTACTCGGATTATAATTCGGAGCTTCCTTATTTGCATGTCTGTTTGCCTCTCATAGATGGAGACACTCAAACTCATCTATTCAATTTACGATATTGCCCTGGAGTAACACCTATAATTTTTTTAAATTTACGAGTGAAATTGGCAACATCCTTATAGCCAACCTGCACAACGATATCTTTAATTGGCTGTTGCGTCTCTTTTAGCTGTTTTTTAACATTCTCCATTCGCAGTTCCTGTACGTATTGCGTAAAGGTAACCCCTGTCTGCTCTTTTATAAACCTACTAAGATAAGAAACAGAGAGTTTAAATTTTAGGGCAATACTTTCCAAGGACAGCTCATAGTGTTGATAGTTTTCCTGAATATACGCTAAAATATCATTGCGAAGCTGGTCATTATGACTTTCCTTTTTGCCTTTTACTTCTTGGCAAATGTCTAAGACCAATGTTTCCAATCTTGTATGTAACTGCTCAATGGAATAAAAGTCTACTATCCGATTAAAATCTTGAATATTATTACTCAAACCCGTTTCCGAGATCGTTTTAACGATTGTATTGATTATGTCAAAGCAAATACATTTTAAAACTTGAATGGAATAATCATTATGATCTAACTTGGAAAAAATGTGACGCAATGTTTCAATTGCTACAACCTTATCACCCTGTTTTATACTTTGAATAAGCTTTATCTGCTCTTCCTTTGGATAACCAAGAGACTGCTCTGGCTCTAGACTAATATCCTCAAAATAAATAATACTGCCTGGAGGATTTATGAATTTATATTCAATCGTTGCAAGCGCCTCAATGTAGGATCGATTTATTTGTATTTTCTCCGTATAAAGACCTCCTACTCCAATCGTAGGCTCTATCAACGAGAATTCCTTGATAAACTGTCGAATTTCTAGTACTAATTGCTTTCGTAATTCGCTAGGCTGCTTTGCGCTTTCTTCTATACTGATAATCACCGCCATTGCATCATTATATAAAAGATCTATTCCATGAGCATTAGCATTTTCAAATGACATATCAGACAATTTATTAAATAAATTCTCACGTTCTAACATATTAGCTTCATGAAACATTCCTTTATCGAAATAAATAATTCCAACAAAATAGGTACCACCCTTCAGGTCTATTTGTAATGCCTTGGAAAGAGTCTCTATTTCTTCTTTAGTCGGAATATCGCCTTTTAACAGCTTTACAAAAAACTGATCCCTTGCAAATGGCTTTTGCATATACATTGCCTCATTTAAGGTTTGATGATCCTCAAATACATTTGTAATGGTTTGTCTTATCGTTTCTAGTTCATTACCTCCTTCCATTTCTTGCGTATTATTTTTTCCTTTTCTCGTAATTTCAACGATATTTCGAATCGGTTTGTATTGATTGTTACCAAGTAAAATTGCCAATATAAAACCTATAATAAATATAATAACTAATAATATAAAAACGATTAAACTAGTATTTCCCAACCGCTTAAAAAATTGATTGCTATCCATTACGGTAATGAATTTCCAATTACTCATATCGGATTTAACAGACACCATCGAATAGTCTTTACCATCTATCGTTACATTGTTAATTCCGCTTCTACTTGAAGAAGCATAATCAACTTTCTTTATATTTATAGAATCATCATTAATACTGGAGGCAATAATTTGATTGTCTTCATTAATAATATATGCATTCCCCTCAAAATCACCAAGGATATTTTGAATAAGATCTGTCATTTTTCTTTCTTTTATAAAATACATGACTGTACCATAGGGACTTGGATTCCCAGGAGAAATAGGAAATAAATAAGCAATCATATTCTCATGTTCATCCTCGTTAATTACAACATGATCGATTGGCTTAATAAACGGAATTGTAGAATGTAAATCATTTAGTAAATCTTGCTTTTTCCATTCATTAAAACGGTACTTATTATTCAGTAAAGCATCGATGGAATAGGAGCCATGCGTTGAATATATTGTTTCTGCATTATGGTAATAAATAAACAATTCCTCAATGATGGAACTATTCGCTTTATATTTGTTTAATTCATCAATAGCCTCTCCACCATAATAATTATGGCTAAACATATATGGCGTCAATCTTGGATCATATGAAATTCTCGCTGCTAATGTTTCTAACTCCTTCATTCGCTCATTGGTTATGTTTTCAACCTGCTCCAATTTATTAATATTGGATTGTTCTATTTCCTTTCGTAGGCTGGAAACCGAGTTATAATAAATTATCATGCTCATAAGAAGAAAAGGTACAAGAAATATAAATAAATAAGAAATAATATATTTATATAACAGTCTAGGCTTTTTCCAATATCTCCACATAATCTCCCCCCTTATAAACTAACTCATTTGTTTATTCTCTATCTGTAAACAAGCTTGGTGGGCAAACCACATGATAGGTGTAGCAATTATTGATGATCCAGCAAAAACCAATAATATTGGCAGGAAATAGAATACATATAAAAGTAGAATAATACTAATAATCATTGCTATTGTTTCTAATGGTCTGGCCAATGCAATAAGAAAGGATTGTTTAATATATTGATGGAATTTTAAGTTATAACGAACAAATACAGGATAAAAATAGAGCAGCATAATAACATATAATGAACCAATAAATAAAAGTAATGCATGAAAATAAAAGGATTGAATGTAATTTTTCGATATGGCAATATCTATATACATAAATGCCCCAATGCTCATAAATAAAATACCAAATGCATTACTAGTCTTAAAATGCTGTTTATAAACAGCATAAAAATTTTTAAATATCGGTATATCGTAGTCCTTCTCATACCATTTGTGCATGACTGTATATAAGGCTGTAGTTGCAGGGGAAACACCAAATACTATTAATCCTAATAAGGTAAAAGCTACCCATAAAATATGTAAATACATAACTTTATAAAGCCAATTACCAAAATCATATATCCATCGTAAAAAACCATTAAATAAAGACAATTTATATCACTCCTATGCAAACGCTTACCTTGTTGTTTCTAACTACCCCTCCTAATCCCCAACTGAACTTCTTTTGTAAATACCAAATCAAGTGGCGTAATGGAAATAATTGGATGTATTAATAATTAAAGTAGAATAATAGCTCTACTTTACAACTATCGACAAGAAAAAACACCTTTCAGCAAGTATAGCATAGAAATCTTTCTTTTTATTATAATATTTAGAAAAATAAGACTTAATTATTAGAAATTAAGCCTTATTCGTTTCCTTCTCGTACACATTTCCTATTCTAATTTTTCGTTATAATTTCTACCTCTTCAGGTCGATATACCGCTGTTATAGTACCTTTCATATCCGTTGCATACATTACAGTACGCTCTGACTCGAGTAAAAATAGATAACTAGTATTCGTCTTTTGATCAGTAATCTTTATTTCGATATCTTTCGAACATTCTGATACAAATATATATAAACAACCATGTTTGAAGGTTAATTTTCTTCCATACATCCCGGGGAGGTTTCCTTTATTCCATTGAAACTCTTCAGGTATTCCTGATCGTCTCATAACATAGGAATATAAAGCTATTATTGGTTCATTACGTTCGTTTAACTCCACAGGTAACCCACACCAGTAAATCATACCCTTTCCATATGGAACTTCTTTCATAGTCTTTCCACCTACATCTACTTCTTTCAACAATTCACCAATCTTTTCATTCCCAAACGATACAAAGTAATCCTGCCCATTCATTTCAAGTATTTCTTCACGAACAAGATTTTGTGTTTTGGTTTTACCTAGAATCGATTCTGTTCTAGAGGTATGGCCCCAATATGCATCGATACTAATTGCACCAGTGAATAACAGATTAACGCCTTTATCCTTTACCATTGTTAATATCGTATCGAATGTACTTGAACTAAAATTATGTGGACTTGGAATAATAAGTAATTTGGGCAAATCGCTCAATATTTCTTCTACATGATATTCACTAACAGCTCGAAATGGCATATTCATTTCATAAGCTAATACACGTGTTAATTTCGTAGTCGCCCTTATGGAATATCTACGATTGGAGAAATCATTAGAAAATGGGTAAACTACAGCAATATCCTCTAACTTCCTACCTCTAAATAAATCTTTTATTTTATACATGAATTCTCCATAATCATAGGATACATTTGCCTCTGGTTTTTCAGTCCCATCTGCACGTATTGCTCCAATATTTGATTCATTAATATTATTCATAAAGTAGTTTGTATTCCACAGCCATTGAACTGCACCCGCTCCACCAGTTGAGAAAGCATAAGCATACTTCCTCTCTAATATATTTCGTAATTCTTCCTCACTTCTTTTGGCGTGATTATTTGCATTTTCAACATACATGATTCCTGTTTCTTGAATTAAATTAGGTTTTGCAGGCGTTTTAGTGAATATTCCGTCCCAAATTAAGTCATCTAAAAACCACCATGTATGGTTACTGGTATAATCAACGGCTTCACTATAAAACAATGGGGATGGTCGCAATCCACCAAGTGCTTCATCCTGTCCCACAGTAACTAGCTGATCACCAGCTAAGTTCTTAATCGAACTTGCTAGCTCCTTTACCCATTTATTATGCATGTCCATCGTGTATAAGGTGTAATCAAGCCAGCATAATCCTTTCTTCCCAGACATCATATCCCTTATTCCAAAATTGATTTCAGAGGCCTCTGGTGGTTCAACTGCTGCAAAAGAAGGTAATTCTTCTTCCGTTACATTCCACCTTTCTCTTAATTCACGTACAGTTCCGTGCCGTGCTTTAAGCCACTTCTGATAGTTTCTGCGATCATAGCTATCATGACTAGTTTTAGGACCAGCAAATGGACGGTTGGGATCAAATACAGACGGCTCATTAATTAAGTCCCAGTTAATATTTGTTGTTTCTACATGTCTAGAAACAATCGACGTAATAAAACGTGTTTGCGCCTTCAAGCTACGAGAATCAAGATAAGGATTCTCACCGTCCCAAGCCTCAGGAGTAAAGGAAAAGAACGTAAAGGTGACCTCGATATCATGTTTTTTAGCACATAGTATAAAGGCATCAATGGCTCGGAGGACGGCTTCATCCATGTATCCATCAATAAACATCATATTGCGCCAGCCTGTCCAAATTCCAGTACGAATATAATTAATCCCAGCACGTTTCATTTGTGCCATATCGTTATCCCATAAATGGGCATTAGGGAGAAACAAAAAATAACGAGCAACATCTGAGGTCATATAGGTCATTCCAACAATTGGCATAGGTTGTCCGTTTTTATGGAAGTAATCACGATCGCAGTATAAGGGCTCCCCTCTAGCCAAGAGCTGTTTATCCATCCCCCAGAATCCCTGATAGAGTGAGCGTACCTCACCGTTCTCTGACTCAATATAACAACTTACATGATATAATCCAGGTTCAATCGTAATCGGAATAATAAATGAATGATTATAGCGTTGTTTACTAGCTTTTATTGATATAGTCTCTGTATAAAGTGGTTCTGAATTGCTACTTACTGTTAATCTAACCTCCCATTGGACAGGTGCATCGGTAAAGGACTCCATCTGTAAGCTAGCCATCGGTTGTTCCCCTTTTTCATATGTAGCATAGTTCACCTGCAAGGACATCTCCGTCACACCATGACTGGTAAATAGCGCTAATTCTCCCAAAAATTCAATTCCTAATTTGCTCCAAAACCGTTTATCCATCCTTTGATTAATAAATATCCATCGACCGCCTGTAAACGCTCCGTTTCTATTTTCAATCAGAACACTCGGAGCAGCTACTTTTCTTCCGGAATCCGTAAATCCTTGTAGCAAAGGGAATATCCTAGCATCCATTGGTCCTGCTGCACCCATTTCTCCCTTTAAAGAACTGGATTTGGTAACATGCAGGATAAAGTTATATGTATCTTGGATGGCAAATAGCTTTTCCTTTCCTTTAAAAATGGGAATATCATAATTGGATTGTAATTGCGTGACCTGCTTCGTTTTTACTGGCAAAGCCTCGTGAATATTTAATTGTTGGTGGTACGCAGTCTGTTCACGTTCTTTTTTCCATTTGCCGTCTTCTTGAAAGCATGGAACTCGAAAAGGGATGCCACCAAAGTGAACCATACCTTTTCCGGTTGTTAAATAAGAATAGATCGCCTTCCAAGCATTTTTAGGAAAAAATGAACCATGTAGATTAATAAAACAAGTTACCTGATCATCATCAAGAGCTTCTTCCAATGAATTAGCAGTTACAATTGTTCCATTTAAGTCTTCCAAAATAGATCTATTTGGTCTATTACCATCTATAGGAAAATCATAATCATAAAAAATAATTGTTTTTGCCATATAGCGTGCTCCCATCCACATAACGTTGTAATATTCAGAATTGAACTTACATGATTAGCGTACATGTGATGTAAGGCACTGTAAATATGTGATTATCGTAAACTATGTTTTTATTGCATGTTGCTTCTACATGCACCGAATTAGATAGCTAGAATGTGAATTAACGTCATATCGTTACTATTTAATGATATTTGTTTTCGTCACAGTTGAGCTAGCAATTTTCCATCCATCGCTTTCATTGACAAATACATACTCCATATGTGCAATATGATCACGATACGATTCGCCAGCTGCAATAAATGATGCCGTTGCCCGCTGTTCTGCCTCAATTACAATGCGATCATTCGATTCTTCTATTACCTTAAAATCCAATAGTTCATACGTAATATCATAATCCTTAAAAAATACTTCTAATTGTTTTTTTGTATCTTCCCTACTCGCTTCTACAATTGTCTCCAGATACTTATCCATATTTTCATCTTCAGAATAGGTTAAATTATCTTCTAAGACTTGTTTAACTTGAGAAGCATTTTTACTTATCTTGCTTGCATCATCATTACTACAGCCCATTATGACTAGTAGTGTTCCAATTAATAGAAGCATTACCTTATACATAGTACATCATCCTTAAAAGCTTAATAGATATTACGCAAAAGCATTATCTCAATACATAGAAGTCGATTGGGTATGGTCCATTCCTTGCATTTTTTCCACAGCTTGATTCGTAGCTTTTGAGTTATTATGTTTTAAAGCGTGGTAGGAAGAATTGATTTGCTCAAATGTGTTTTTAATTTCTTCAAGCTTATGCAGAATAACACCTGTATTATCTTCTTTGTTCATGCTTGTATAGGACTTTTCAAAGTTTTGAATGGTAGCTTGAAGCTCTGATAATGCCTTATCAATAGGTGCACGTTCGATTTTTACTTCTTCATTCATGAATTACATAATCCTCTCTTCTTTGGTTCACAAAAATAATACTGTCTTCATATGTTGAAGACAATTAACTGCTTAACGTAATGCAGCAGGTACTCGGTATTATAAAATGAAAACCTCAAGCAGTTGGGGGGTTTTGTTTATCCCACACTAATTGTTAGTACCACTAGGGTATAACCTAAAGACCTTTGAAGCAATCGAACATTTACTGGTAGTCGATCTCACTTACCAATGTTAGCTTCTCTTTATTGCTTGAGGTCGGGGGCTTACTGGCAGTTATATGTAGGATAAACCCCCTTAAAATTATAAGTGATTACCTTTTATTTTCTAAGTTAAAAAAGTACTAGATTCGCTTATTAATCGACATACTGTGACTAGTAAGTAGGAAAATTGGACTATCATAGTTATTTAATGGGATAATGAAAAACTCCGGAATCTGGTGACTCCGAAGTTTTTCAGTTATTTATAATTTAATCGCTCTGGCAATGCATGAATGGAATCGATTAAAACATTTAATTTCCCTTCAATCCGATGCAATAGATAAAATGTTACAGCTATCGGAAAGCCAACATCTGTAATAAAAGCTATCCATGGATCCATAGCCATAGCCTCCTTTTTAGTTAAATGAAAATTAAAATATAGCCTAGACTACGTTTAAAAAATGGCTGTTATAAACAGCTTCGTGTAGAATAACTGGCATCACCTAGATTCCAGCTTGAAGAACAACCGACTAAAGACACCTTTGTATTCACAATAGGCTGAGGCTGATCATGAAAAAGAGCGTGTATTCCCATTGTTTAGAAAGAGAGAGCTGTCTTTTGGTACAGCTCTCTTCCTCTTTACGGATTGGTGCCGTTAATTAATATCTATCTCCTCAACAATCCGTTCTACTATTCGAGCACTCTTTTTAGAAAGTAGCTCCCCGCCACTTGACGAAAATGCATTTTGTTTGAGAATTTCATCCATAGCTGCGTTAACAGCAGTTGGGTCTGCAGGTACTATGGGGTGATCAATCGAATAAGTTACTGTCTTTCCTTCTTTATTCGCAAATTTCAATTCTAGTTTTTTCAACGTATTCCCTCCCTTCTTACTTAGTTACCTTCTTCTTCCTTAGACTGGCTCAATGGCTGAGGTATCCTTACGTTCAACGGAATGAAGCGGAAGCTGCTGCAATCCAGCAATCGCTTGTGCTATTGTATATAGCTGTTCTGCGTTTGCTGTAGGTTTGACGTTATTAAAGCTCTTTGTCTTAACGATTGATTTTCCAGTTACCTCATCCAAGCCTCCGTCAAATACCAACCATAATGAAGAGTCCATTATTTGTGTCGTTGCCATATTTCTTCACCTCCTTCTATCCTTACATTCGTATGGAATAGTAAGAAGGAGGCATGAAAGGAAAAGAAAAATATGTGACGTTATTTATTAGACATAGAGAAAAGAGAGGGTCACTTAACCAGCTGGGAGAATGTGAATTGAATAATATCAACAGGTAAAAAGGATAATTGATTTTTTTATTATCTGCACATAAAAGGATGCTTTTATTTACATACTTATGACGATCTGATAATATATCCTATGTACCAATCATCCTACAAATTTGGAGTGTAAAGAATGCTTAAGAAAACGAATCGCATATCGTTAGTCGACCAAGTTGTTTCGCAAATGGAGAATTTAATTGAAAATGGTCATTGGTCTATTGGTGATAAAGTTCCACCTGAAATGGAATTAATGGAAGAATTCGGTGTTAGTCGTAATACATTAAGGGAAGCTATTCATGCTTTAGTACACGCAGGTTTATTAGAAACAAAACAAGGAAGCGGAACGATTGTCCGTTCATCAAGTTCCCTAGAAGCTGCAATGCATCGCTACATCGAAAAATCTGATCTACTAGAAACGTTAGAGGTTAGATTAGCCTTAGAAAAAGAGGCAGCTCAGTTGGCAGCAAAACGCCGAAGTGAAGAGGATATAAACAAGCTGCACGCAAGTATTAAACAGTGTCAGGATGCGGCTGAACGAGGTGCTATGGAGGATTTTATTAAAGCAGATATCACTTTTCATAAAAATATGGTAAGAGCTGCAAATAATAAGCTGCTACAAGATTTATATGAACATATGACAGATCCGTTATATTCCTCTATCCGCGATATTATGCTAATGGATAATCAATTCGATTATAACAAGGAAATTCATAGCGAGCTTTTAGACGCGATTCGACATCAAGATATAGATGGTGCTACAAAGTATGTTGATGCTTATATTAATGAATTTAAAAAAAGATTATAAAGCATGCACAGAATTTCAAGAGCAATAGAGGACAAGGTTGCTCCAGTATACCACTTTTTTAGAAATAAACTTCGGATTAGTTCCGTTGTTATGATAGATTCGGAGGAAAAATTTTGAATAATAATAGACTAACTTTAGAAAAGACACAAGAAAACCGCAATACTTGGATTTTTTTAATTGGAATTATTTTGATTGGGTCAAACTTAAGAGCTCCATTAACTTCTGTTGGATCCCTAATTTCCTATATACGTGACGATTTAGGAATTAGTAATGCGTTAGCTGGAACAATTACAACTTTACCTTTACTTGCTTTTGCACTTGTATCACCGTTTGCTCCTAAAATAGCAAATAGAATCGGCATAGAATGGACAATATTTATTTCTATCACACTATTAACAATTGGTATTATTATTCGCTCCCTATTTGGTTCCATATTTTTATTTTCTGGAACCATTCTTATTGGGTTAGCTATCGCAATTGGAAACGTATTGCTACCAGGCTTAATAAAAATGAACTTTCCACTTAAGATAGGATTAATGACAGGGATATATGCTGTCTTCATGAACGTATTTGGAGCTTTAGGATCTGGCTTAGGTGTTCCTATTTCTTCTATCGGAGACATTGGCTGGCATGGCTCACTGGCTGTATGGGGGATACTTTCCTTTATTGCCCTGCTTTTTTGGATTCCTCAGTTACAAAAACAAAACAAGTCAGATCCTACAACAAGTGCAACACCACAAGCAGAGGGGTCTATTTGGAAATCCACACTAGCATGGTGTATTACATTATTCATGGGATTACAATCGTTAATATTTTATACGCTAATTACATGGCTTCCTGAAATATTACAATCTCATGGTTTTAGTTCGGATAGCGCTGGTTGGATGCTGTTCCTTATGCAATTTGCTATTATCCCGGTAACGTTTATTATTCCTGTTATTGCAGAACAAATGAATGACCAAAAGCTATTAGCTAGTATAACTGCCATTCTATTTATGATAGGAATTGGAGGATTATTTTCTGGAATTATTCCTGTACTAGTTATATCCGTTATTTTTATAGGAATTGCTGGCGGAAGTGCCTTTAGTCTTTCGATGATGTTCTTCAGTCTTCGAACATCAAACGGCCAACAGGCAGCGGAAATGTCAGGGATGGCCCAATCGTTTGGTTATCTATTAGCAGCTTTAGGGCCAGTTTTAATTGGTGCATTACATGATTTAACAAATGGATGGCAAGTTCCACTTATTATGCTATTTATTATTTCAACTATCATTTTAATTGTGGGTTTAGAATCAGGAAAACAGAGAATCGTTACAGATCAATTACAAACTAAAACTGCTTCACTCAAGTTAGATAATTAACGTGTAAACATTCATGATGGAATTATTGTAAATACGACATGTCTTGCATCGAAAAGCTTAGGGAATACTAATCCGTTTGGTGCATACATGTCGGATTGAATCTATTCTATCAAAAGTCTTGTTTAGCTTTGATTTCCTAGCTTTGCTGATAATTCATATACCCCATACAAACCTATCCACTAATTGCATAACACTATTATCCTGAAGCACTTTAACAAATGGAATCAGACCATAAGCAACACTTCTAATAAACACCTTCTGCATAGCCATTATTCGCTAAATAATTTTTTAGAATATTTTTTAATTTACGGATTAATTACTTAATAGTAAAATAGTATGTAGTACGTTTGTCGAGGAGAAAATAGTATGTCTAACAAAAATAAAAATTTCTCACGGATTTCAATCCGTAAGCAAAAAATGAAAACAAATAGAAAGAAGCTATTATTATACATAGGAATCCCCCTTTCCGTAGTTGTAATCACAGTCCTTTCCTACGGCCTCCATCTGTATACAACCGCTAAAGATGCAGCAAATGAGTCCTTTGAAAAAGTTGGAAGAGAAAATGAAAAATCGGATTTACGATCTGAGTCTGTAGATCCTATTGAGGATAATGTATCCGTACTAATTATCGGTGTTGATGATAGTGAAAACCGGGGTTTTAATGAAAAGAGTAGATCGGATACATTAATTTTGGCTACCTTTAACAAAGAAAGCGGAAGTATAAAGCTTTTAAGTATCCCGAGAGATTCCTATGTAAATGTTCCAGACCATGGGTATACAAAAATCAATAATGCACATTTTTTTGGTGGACCAAAAAAAGCAATTAATACAGTGGAACGCTTAATGAATGTACCAGTCGATTACTACGTTCGTCTAAATTTTGAAGCTTTTATAGAAGTTGTCAATTCATTAGGAGGCATTCATTATGATGTCCCATTTGAAATTGTTGAAATGGATTCACAAGATAACAAAAATGCCATTCATCTATTCCCGGGACTTCAAGAGTTAAATGGCGAAGAAGCACTAGCGATGGCAAGGACAAGGAAATATGATAACGATATAGAACGAGGTAAGCGACAACAGGAAATTATAAAGTCAATTGTGAAGCAAGCTGCTTCAGCATCATCTATACTAAAGCTTGATGATTTAATAACCGCTGTAGGCAACAATATGAAGACAAACCTATCCTTTAGTGAAATGAAAAGCTTTATAAGTTATGGAATAAATACAAATCTCTCTCTAAGTTCTGTGAGTCTGGAAGGTACTGGGGGGAAAATGAATGACGGATTATGGTATTATCAAATAAACGAACAAAGCAGAAGCGAGCTCGAAAAAGAATTAAGAGCGCATCTCGACCTCTCCATATCGGATGTAAATAGTTCTGAATTCAGCTCTGAATCTAACGAAGTGAATGAGTCTACGATTAACTAATAAAATGCGTGATCCAGGCTCACGCATTTTGTTAATCTTTTTTCACATATACTCGAAACATAAACTCCACCGCTTTTAAAATTCTTTTCCAGCGAGATGGCTGTTTTAGTAAGCGGTATAACCATTCTAAATTTAAATTAATCCATGCCTTTGGGGCTCGTGGAACCTTTCCCGCCAAAACATCAAATACTCCACCAATTCCAATGAATATCCCTTTTGAAAATTTCTCTTTATGTTTCATAATCCATTGTTCCTGTTTAGGAGAGCCTAGGGCAACAAATATAATATCTGGTTCACTATTTTGTATAGATTCTGCGAACGTCTCATCTTCCATATCTATATAGCCATGATGATGTCCTGCAATCTGAATATGGGGATAACTTCTTTGCACTTCCGATACAGCTTTAGCATTTATTTCATCTTTTGCTCCTAAAAAATAGCAGTTTAAACCATGATCATTAGCATAACTTAGAAGATCTAATGTCAAATCATAACCAGTAACACGTTCTTGCAATGGTTGCTTCTGAAACTTTGCTGCCTTTAAAATACCAACTCCATCAGGAACGATATAGTCTGCTGTTCGAATAATTTGTCGATATGTATCATTCTCTCTTGCTTTCATGACAATTTCTGGATTAGCTGTTACTACAAAACACTTTTGCTCTTCATCTAATCGAGGAACCAAATAATCTCTTAAGAAATCATTCCTTGTTGTATTTAAGAAGGGAATTCCCATTATGGTAACAGTATTATTAAAACTCATTATTTTATGCAACCTTTCGCACTCTAGTAACGTCTATTAATATAGACCTTACAGAATTGTAATATGAATATTATTTACGAATACACATATTCGTAGTAAAATAAAACTTAGTTTTGAAAAAAAGCAAGAAAATTATCATATCTTTAATGATGTTGTTTTATATTAACATTATATAGAACAATTTTCTATTAAATAATTAAGGGTGAATACTGAATGTCAAATAAAACAACGCGTACTAGAGTTGTTCGAAAAAAGAAAAAACGTAGGTTAAAGAAAAGGGCATATTTCATATTGTTACCACTAATAATAGCCTTTTTAACAATAGTGAGTTATGCTTCTTATCTATATATAAAAGCAGACAGTGTTTTAAATGATTCTTATGAAGATGATGGCAGAGAGAAATCAGAACTTAGAGAAAGTAAAGTGGATCCCAATGTGGACAATGTTTCAGTATTAATTATGGGTGTGGATGCCAGCGACCTTAGAAACAATGCTGACAATGCTCGTACCGACACACTAATGGTTGCTACTTTAAACAAAGATGACAAAAGTGTTAAGTTGGTAAGCATTCCTCGTGATTCTTATGTTTATATTCCTGAAGTAGGCTATAAAACTAAAATCAACCATGCTCATGCATACGGGGGTACACAAGCAACAAGAGATACAGTTGAGAATTTATTAGGTATTCCTATAGACTATTATGTCAAAGTTAACTTTGAAGCATTCATAGAAGTTGTTGATGCAGTAGATGGTATTACTGTGGATGTTCCTTATGAACTTAAGGAACAAAACTCAAAAGACAAAGCTGGAGCTATTCACTTACTGCCAGGTGAGCAGCAATTAGACGGAGAAGAAGCATTAGCATTGGCACGGACAAGAAAAATGGATAACGATATAGAACGAGGGAAAAGACAGCAAGAAATAATAAAAGCTGTTATTAAAAAGGCCGTATCCGTTAACTCTATTTTAAAAATTGACAATGTTATAGAGGCAGTAGGAAGTAACATGACAACTAACATGACCTTTAGTGAAATGAAAAGCTTTATCTCCTATGGTACAAAAGGTAAAAACCTTGATTTTGAGACACTCACACTAGAAGGACAGGACTATCAGCCAAGTAAAACCTATTATTGGCAGTTAGATGAAGTTGCTTTACAGGAAACACAAGAAATCTTGAGAAAACATCTAGATTTACCTGCGCAGAATACTGTAACAGATTCCAATGAGGCTACATCACCAGAGGAAACCTCTTACTAATACTATTTAGAATAAAAGCTAAGCGCCCGATTAGAAACGTAGCGACTGGAGCGAATCAACAAACACGGCGAGCTTGGGAGCCGATGCTGACTTAGATTAGAGCGATTCGTGAAGTCGCCTAGTCTCTCGGCGTTATAGCTGGATACGACCTAGCACACCCCATATTTATCCACATGGGCAAATTTTGTAATTTTCTCATTAGCGTTGCACAAAAAATTTTAAAAATAGTCAAGTGCGCAAAACTGGAATATTTATCAAAAATATACCAATTAATAACTGTTCAAAAATTCAGTTTTTTGAATATAGGGTTTATAGAGCCAAAAGGATAAGGGGGTTCTAATTGAAGGTAGCCCTTATCCAGATTTTTACATATCAGAAGATAAGATCATAGGTTACATCATTATTTAAGTACCAGGTCTCCTCTCGTTTAATTTGTTCTAGTATGTTATTAAAGATGCGCTCATGTTCAAGTCGCCTCCGTCCATCCGACGTTCGATTTGGCTTTTTAAACAGTTCTTTTATAAAGGTAGAGAAGCAGCTTGACCAATATACACCAATAAATTCAAGCATTTCGAGAAGTGATCCTTGATAACACACTTTTTTCTTCATCAATAAAGTTAAGCAGAAAGTGATCATAGCTATGTAAATTTGGTTGTAAACGGCGTTTGAGCTCTTTCCATAACACTTTTTGAAAACTAAGTGTTGTTTCATCCATTTAAAGAATAATTCTATTTGCCAGCGATTTCGGTAAAGATCACTGATTTCCTGTGCACTCATTTTCGCATCATTAATGATGATCCTAATAAGATTTCCTTGACTATCTTGTGTTTCGATCAAGCGAACTGGAAATTTCATTTTCCCCAGTTTAACCACAGCCTCACGAAGAATCGTAGATTCCGGATCTACAGGGAGTTCTTCGATGACTTGGATAATGGTATTCTCCTTGATACGAGTACAGAAGCGAATATTGTTCTGACAATAATCATCAAATTTTTGAAAATCAAAGTACCCTCTATCAAACACATGAAGGGCATCCTTCTCTGTGACCATCAATGCGTCCAATTGGGTTCGATCAGCTGGTCTAGCAGGAGTAACAATGATTTTATCTGGGGTAACCTCCCCATCACAAAAAACTACACGAGTATGAATTTTTACTCCAGCTTTCGTGTTTCGAAAATCAGCCCACCGATACTGGCTAAGGCAAAAAGAAATGGTCGTTGAATCAATGAGATGGATTTTCTCAAGTAATTCACTTCCCTTTTCTTCCCCAATTTCCTGATGGATCTGTTGGATTAAATGACGCAGAATCGCCTGGAAGATCTCCGGAGGAAGATCAGAAAGTTTTCGAGAAAGTTGAGATTTACTAATACTTTTTAGCCCAAGTTCTTTTTGTAATTTTTTCTTGTGCCGTACCTTGAAACTAATCTCTTTAAGACTTGATAACTGTTTCAATTGAGCATAAATAAATAATTTGGTGAAGGTGAGGCTATCTAGTTTTTTAACATACTTATCAATCTTCAACTGATCAATAATTTTAGAAATGACTTTCATTTCTGTTGGTTGAATATATTCCTTAAAAACTGATTTTGTGTTATTCTTGTCCATGAGAACTCCTTATAATTAGGGTATGGACAGGACTTTGAACCTTCTGTCATCTAATTATAAGGATTTTTTTATATCTTTGAAGACTATAAATTCCCTTTAATTACATTTATTTGAAATTAATTAATACTTGACATTTTTGTTTTTGTTTAATGCAACGATAGTGTAATTTTCTAGACTATAAAAAACTTCTGGTATGAAAACCAGAAGTTTTTTATGGCTTATGTCTTAAGGCTTTAAAGAAGTTTGTCAGTGGTTTATAGTTACTACTTATTAATTCAAGATTTTCAATTAATACTTGCAGAGTTAGCATTGCTACAACAAATATAGAAATGGACCCCCACACTGTAGTCATAGAAAATAAAATTGCTGCAACACTAAACATTGTACTTAAGCTATAGATAAATAATACCGTATGTTTATGAGAGAACCCCATGTGTAATAATCGATGATGTAGGTGTGAACTATCGGGGCTAGATAACGGTTTTTTATTTACATATCTGCGTATTATTGCAATTAAAGTGTCTGAAATTGGAACAGCCAGAATAAAAATGGGTATAACGAAGGAGACAATCGTTACATTTTTAAATCCTAATAGCGCTAATACCGATATCATATAGCCTAGAAATAATGCACCAGTATCCCCCATAAATATCTTAGCTGGATAGAAGTTATAACGAAGAAATCCAACCGTGCTAAAAAAAAGTACAAGCGCCATCGTTGCTACATATACATCCCCCATCAATATTGCCATTCCTGCAATTGTAAATAATGCAATTGCGGATACACCAGCTGCCAACCCATCAAGACCATCAATCAGATTAATCGCGTTGGTAACGCCAACAATCCAAAAAACTGTTATTAAAGAGCTCATAAATCCAAACTCAATTTGTCCTCCAAATGGAAGGTTTACGAACTCAATATGTAAACCACCACCAAGAACGACAAAACAAGCTATTCCAACTTGAACAATAAATTTAAATTTTGGAGATAAATCTGTAATATCGTCAAAAAACCCCAATAAAATAATAAGAAATGCTCCTATTATAATTACAACATGATAACTACTTTCAGGCTGTAAGATAGTTAATCCTAGTAAAAAGCTGATAAAAATTGCTAAACCACCTAAAGTTGGGATTGGCTCTTTATGTACTTTGCGAGCATTCGGCTTATCAGTGGTATTAAATTTCTTTGAAAGCTTTATTGTAATTGGAGTAATAATAAGTGAAAATAACAGGGTCAAACAGGCTAACAAAGCTATTTCCAGCATCTAGCCCACCTCATTTTATAAAATACTGTTTGCATCATAGCATTATTTAATGTCTTGCATGCTTTGATATACATTATAAATGTTTTCTGCAAGAATCTCCAATGTAAATTTGGTTGATGCATGATGATATAACTTGCTTCCCATTAATGGTAACATACCCTGATTATAAAAAAATAATGCATCTTTCATTGCAGCAAGTAATTCCCTTGTATTTCCAGGCTTAATTCTCCAGCCCAAAGATTTATCGACAACTAATTCTCCGACACCACCAACATCTGTAGATATAACTGGAGTTTTGACCTTTGCGGACTCTAATAAAACAAGTGGAAAGCTTTCACTTAGTGAGGTGAGTAGCGTTACGTCTGCTAATTGGTAAAAATACTCGATATCATTTCGATAACCTAAAAAATGAACATGCTTTTCTAAATCGAGATTAGCCACCATTCTTTCTAATTCGTGTTGAAGACTGCCATCCCCAGCTAACATTAGATGACAATTCTGAGACGACTTTAGTAGCTCACAAAACGCTTCTAAAGCAATACGATGACCTTTTACTTCCTCAAGCCTAGCCACCATTAAGAAAACAATATCGCCCTCAGGTATACCAAAATCTTGTTTACAGTAACAAGATTCGACACGTTTTTTAAAATCAATTCCATTCAATGTAGTTACAATTTTTTCTGAATCTATATTGGCATCCATCAAGCAGTCTTTAAAAGGCTGTGAAATAGCAATTATTTTATCAGCATTCCTAACTGCATGAAGATTTAACTTGCAGAGTACTTTACCATACATCCCTTTTTCCATGAAGTCTAAAAATGGATTACTATGAATGGTTACTACCCATTGAAATGGTATTATCTTTTTCAGGATGTTTACATATACATTTGCCCTCGGTCCATGTGTATGTATACACCCAATATCCTCCTGCTGTATATATGATTTTATCCTTTGCATCAATGGAATACTAAATCTAGAATGACAAGGGAAATAAATGGTTCTTATACCGGCATTGTTTGCACGCTTTAATAATTCTCCATCTTCCATAACTCCAAGGATAAACTCCTCTTTATTTAATTCGTTCATTAATCCTAGTATATGATGCATTCCTCCACCAGTCTCATTCCCCGCATTTAAATGCAATATTCTCATTGTTATTCACCTTCACATATACCACTAGTCGTTTCAACAGTTGCAAAATTGAAAGCAGATCCCTAACTATACTTTTTTACCTTTCGTAAAAAAGAGCTCGTTACCATTTGATACGATCGGGCCCGGATTTTATTCGTTTGGGCTGAGATCTTACGTAGAAACTACTTCTTTTTTAAGAATTACTTATAAAAGGTAGAGAAAGGGGCAAGCAAATAGATAACAGAGAAGGAGCTACCGTTTTTCATATTTGATAACTATTGAATAGCCTTACTAGTTTTAATATATCCAAAAACGTAGAAATTTATTATCACACGTGAATATAAACAAAAAACGTGTCAATAATTGTACGGAAAGAAACTTCTGATCAGGAGCAATGCTATGAGATTGGATACCAAAAAAATCAATACATTACTATTTATTTTTATTATCCTACAGCCAGTCATCGATCTGTTAACATCCTTAACATCGACCTTTCCAATATCAGTCGGTGCATTTATTAGGACATTGCTAATGACATCATTATTCATTTCAATGTTCATTATTTTTTACCGTCAGCATAAGCAATTGTTCATGCTTTTAATCGCTTCTTATTTAGGGTTAGTAACTAGTTTTTTGTTGAATGCTATGCTAAAGGATAATTTTATTTGGTTCGCCGAATTGAATTTCTATTTAAAGGCAAGTTATTTCATAATCATTCTTTTTACAATTATCTATATTAATCAATACAATTGGTTATCTAAAAATACATTGTATCGTGCAACAACCATTGTTAGTTACATTGTGGGAATTACATATTGGATAGCTATTATAACCAATACTAGTATGGATAGTTATCGCTACGATTCATCTGGACATTCTGGCTGGTTTTTCTCAGCAAATGAATTAAGTGTTATTACCCTTATTCTTTTTACAATTATGATCATCAACCTATTGCAACATAAACGACTTTTGAATTGGATTGCATATATTCTCATCTTGAGTATGTTACCAATGATAGGTACAAAAACGGCTTATCTAGGTGGTTTAATCCTAATTGCCATTCATATTATCTATAGCTTGTGGAGGGCTAAATTACAGATTTGGAAGGATAAACACACGACTATCCTATTTCTTATTCTATTATTGTTCGTTTGCCTCATTCCTTACTCTCCAATGGGTTCCAATACAATTACTGGAAACGAACAACAACTAAATAATCCAGAAATGGAAACAGATGAAGGAAAAGAATATTCCTCAAAGTATGCCATTATCTTAAAAAAGGTTCTTAGCTCAAGAGATGTATTCTTCGCTGATGTAAAAACCAATTATTTACACGCAGATATTTTAAGAAAACTATTTGGACTGGGTTATGCAGGAGATTACCAGAAAGAACCAAAATTAGTGGAGATGGATTTTTTTGATTTATTTTTTAGTTTTGGAATTATTGGAAGTATGCTGGTAGCTTTACCAATGATAGGTTTAATGAAGCAATTGCTACCTTCATTCACCCGCTTACATATCGAGAATATTTTTTTATTAGCCATACTAGGTCTAAGCCTTGGAATAGCTTTTTTAGCTGGTCATGTACTATTTGCACCCTCGGTGATGACCTACCTATCAATTCCACTTATGCTTTTAGGAGTCGATCTTTATGAACGTACCTAAGCTGGTAAGCTTTATTATTCCTGTTTATAATGCAGAAAAATCCCTTACCACATGTGTGCAGAGCATTCTGGGACAAACATACAACTCCATTGAAATTATTCTAATAAACGATGGATCTACAGATAACAGTAAAGAATTATGCAATAAATTAGCTGAGGTTTATCCAGCGATTCACGTTATTCATCAAAAAAATTCCGGTGTATCAGCAGCAAGAAATGCTGGTATCAAAAAGGCAAACGGAATATACATTCAATTTGTAGATGCTGATGATTATCTCGACTCTATGATGACGAAAAAACTTGTAAACATTATGAATACTAACATTAATTGTGAGCTTGTTATTTGTGGATATGAAGCAATTTCTACAAGGGGAATTAAAAAATATACTTCTAGCATAGAGGGCATGTTTAAAGAAGATACCTATTTAACCCACTTTGGAGACCTATATAAACGTGTTATTATCCCTTCTCCATGCAATAAATTATATTTGGCTGATGTAATTAATCGTTATCAAATTACGTTTACAAATAGCCTTTCGATAGGGGAGGATCTATTATTCAACTTAAGTTATTTACGTCATTGTAAGCATATCTATATTAATAATGATCCTCTTTATAAATATGTTACAGATAATGAACACTCTCTATCAAGAGGATTTCGTAATAACTATCTAGAAGAACAACAACGCTTACTAGAGGAAGTAACTCGCTTTTTAAGGGAAAGAAATGCTCTAAATCTGACAAATGAACAGAAACTCGGAGAAATATACGCAAATAGTATTATAAATGCATTAACAAACCTTTTTCATCCTGATAATCCTTTACCTCGTAGTAAAACATTTGAAAAGATGAATGACATACTTAATGCTGCAAAACAAAACATAGACATACAACACTTTAGAGGTACCTATCAAAAACGATTAGTAAGAACATTACTGCGGTGCAAAGCTAGCTATGGCTTGTATGCTTTTTTTCGAATGAAGCCGTATTTACAAGAGCAACAACGCATTCTCACTACTTTATTGAAGAAGTTCAAGCATGAATAATCACCACGCTTTAGATTGATCCATTTAGAAATACACAGTTAAAGGAGAAGGTTATAAATGAAGAACGTTATGCTTTATGCCTATTCGCAATATAATTTAGGCGATGACTTATTCATAAAAATTCTCTGTGAAAGGTATCCAAATACTATCTTCCATTTATTAGCACCCCATAATTACAGTCAAACCTTCTCAAGTCAAAAAAACCTAAAAATTATTAGACGTGATTCTGTACTTTTTCGTGGAACAAATCTAATGACAACAAAGCTAGACCAGAGAAAGCTTTTTTATACTTATTTGAGCCGTAACTGCGATGCAATTGTTTATGTAGGTGGATCTTTGTTTATTCAAGGTGATAGCTGGAAAAAGGAACTAAAAAATGTACAGGAAATGCATATAAATAGCAAGCCTTTCTTTCTTTTAGGTGCCAATTTCGGCCCTTTTTCAGAGCAGGCTTTTTTAAAAGCGTATCATCATTTATTTCAACAGTTTACGGATATATGCTTTCGTGACCAATACTCATACACATTATTTAAAGACCTGCCCAATGTCAGAGTTGCTACTGATATGGCATTTCAATTAGAAACAATTAGAGCAGAAACAGATCCTTCGTCAGTTATAATTTCTGTGATTAAGCCATCGATTAGAAAAGCCTTACGCGACTATGACGCAATCTATTACAAGAAAATACGCGAAATAGCTCTTTATTTTATTGAACAAGGATACACTGTAACCTTAATGTCCTTTTGTAGTTATGAAAAAGATAACGAGGCTATAGAAGCAATTACCCAATCTATATCTGTAGGTGCTCGAAGCCATATTCATACTTTTTATTATAAGCATAATCTAGATGAGGCACTGGAACGGATTGCCTCTGCAGCTTTTATCGTTGCCACAAGGTTCCATTCCATGATTTTAGGGTGGATATTTAGAAAACCCGTATTCCCTATTGTGTATAGCAGTAAGATGACAAATATTATGAAAGATATAAACTTCCAAGGTAACTACGCTTCCTTTTATACACTGAATACCTTAAAAGCTGAAACTGTTTTTCAAAGTATTCATGGCAATATGGTTGATATAACAAACCAAATCATCGAGTCTGAAAAACAATTTCTTAAACTAGATATATATTTAAAAACAAAAACCTAAAGGACTGTAGAGAATGGCCAAAGGAGAAAAGCTAGCAAAAGATACAATACTATATAGCATTGCTACTTTTGGTTCGAAGGCACTTGTGTTTTTCATGCTACCAGTTTATACACATTATTTCACGACAGATGAATATGGTACATGGGATTTAGTTCTAACTACTTCCAGTTTGTTAGCTCCAATTATCAGCTTCGAATTAGTTTCAGCTGTTTATCGTTGGTTAATTGTAGAAAAGGAACAAGGGAAGCAAATGATCATTATTACCAGTGGCGTCCTTGCATTAGCTCGTAATCTAATTGTTTTCACAATCATTGCTTTAATATGCCTAGCTTTAATCCCTATTCCATATGGTCTGCTAATGTTAACACTAATCAATTTGGTCATCGTTAACAGCTATATGCAGCAATGCGCGAGAGGCTTAGGATTTAATACGTTATTTGCTTCGATTGGATTATTACAAACGACTATATATATTCTATTAATTATTTGGTTAATATTTGGGTTCCAAATGCGAATTGAAGCATTCTTCTATGCATATATCCTAGCTAATATGATAGCGATCATTACAGCATGGACCGTTATGCGCTTTCATCAATATATATCATTCAATTCCTATTCACATACGTTAATTAAATCATTTTTAACCTACGCGATACCTATTATTCCTGGGGCAATAAGTTGGTGGATTATGAATGCTTCGGATCGCTTTATTATTGTAGGTTATTTAGGATTAGAATTTAATGGTCTATATGCTATAGCTAATCAAATTCCTGCAATGATTATGATGATAAACACTGTATTTAACCTAGCGTGGAAAGATAGTGCCATTCTCCACTTCAATGAAACGGATAAGAATAATTACTATAGCAACGTATTCCAACATTTTTTTCGATTACTAGTAACATCCGTTATCTGTATTACACTACTTACAAAGCCAATCTTTTCTATATTTATTTCTGAAAAATTCTTTGAATCATGGCAATATACGGGCCTATTATTAGTAGGAACCATGTTTAGTGCTTTTTCGCTGTTTTGGAGCGCTGGTTTTCATGGAGCAAAAAAGACCAAGGTGATCTTTGTGACGTCAATCGTCGGTGCGTTTGTAAATATCCTTGTACATATTCTATTCATTAGCTCCATCGGTTTGTACGCAGCGGCTTGGTCAACCTTAATTGCTTTTTTTATCACTTGGATCATTCGGGTTTTTACGTGCAAGCCTTATTTTACGATACATGTGAACCTCAGAGATATGGCTATCTTATTTCCACTATTATTTGTTTCCATCCTTGCCCCATTTTTTATTGATTCACTCGGTTTATGGATTCTTAGTGGTTTAGCGTTCATTTTATTTTTCATTTATAACTTGACGATCATTAGATGGATTATAAAAACGATCCTTTATAAATATAGCAAATAGACTAGTAAGACCATATGTTATGTTATAATTTCATTATTGAGCGAAAGGAGATGGGTGAATGACATTAAATTTTGCACATAGAGGATCGATGACAGAGGCGCCCGAGAATACGGTGCCCTCATTTAAGAAAGCAATTGCTCATGGGACACGGGCAATTGAATTAGATGTCCAGCTCACCAAGGATCATCATCTTGTTGTCTGCCATGATCATAAACTAACGAAATACAATTCATCAGCAAATCAACGAATCATCGATTTAACGTTAGAGGAACTAAAACAAATTGATATCGGCTCATCATTTAATGGAAATTACACAGGGATTACGATTCCAACCCTAGATGAAGTATTAAATCATTGTCCAAGAGATATTTTTTTAAATATTGAAATTAAAAACATTCCTGTTATTTATAATGGAATTGAAGAAAGATTAATTCGTTGTCTCTCTCACCATAACCGCTTTGATAATGTGCTTATCTCATCATTTGATCACCTTGCCTTAAAGAAGATACAGGAAATGGTTCCAAACATCCCTTTGGGTATGCTATTTTACTATCGAATTCTTAATCCTTGGGACTATGCATCACAAAGCGGATTAACCATTACCAGTATCCATCCAAATAATGTTTATACGGATAAAAGTTTTATAGAAAATTGTCATAATAGAGGCTATAAGGTCTACCCTTATACTGTTAATCACAAGGAGCGTTACCGAGAGTTAGTAAATTACGGTGTAGACGGTGTATTTTCAAATAATCCAGAAATATTTTCTATCTAAGAAAACAAGCAACTGACTTTCTAAAGGATCAGTTGCTTGTTTTTAAGAATGAAAGATATGACCAACAATTCGTTTTGTAGATTTACCATCTTGATATTTAAAAAAACGGTCTTTGAATACTTCTATTTGATGATAATTATATTTCCGTTGTTTTATTATATCTATTAATGACATCGTTTCATCTACGATTGGCCCCGGCACTAATGATTGGTATTCATAGTAAAAATCTCTTTCTTTTGTATAGATTTCTAAGTCATATGCATAGAAAATCATGGGCTTGTTTAATAAACTATAATCAAAAACTACTGTGGAATAATCTGTTATTAAAATATCTGATAGCACTAATAATTCTTGGATGGGAAACTCATTTTTCATCATGTAAATAAAATCTTGATGAATTGTGTCTAATTCCTTATAAACCATGTACGGGTGTAAATGTATTAAAAGCGCATGAGAATCTCCTAGATACTCTTGTAATAAAGAAATATTAAATGGTATCTCAAATTTCTCTTGATAATGACTTTTCCCCCTAAAAGTCGGTGCATATAGTAGCAATATTTTCCCTTTCAATTCTGGATAACTTTCATAAAGTTTTTTAATTAATCCATTAAGCTCGTAATCCGAATAAAAATAATCCGTACGAGGAATTCCAAAAGGATATATTTTTTCTTTTGGCATGTTAAAAGCCTCTGCAAAATAGGGAATGACCTCTGTCGAACTAACGTATACCTTAGAATAGTTACTGTGAATCGGAATGTGCTTTAAATACTCTTTACTAGGACCAAACGATTTACCAATTGTACTATAACCAAATTTTTTAAATGCACCAGCACTATGCCATAACTGAATAATCTCAATACCTTTTCTAGGTTTAATCACATATATAGGATAATAATAGTCATCTATAATGAAATATTTTGAAGTAGCCAAATGATAACAGGCTCTTATCATATGGAAGATATATTTAATCTTTCCTTTTAAGGTGCTTTCAAATTTCTTGAAAAGAAGTTTTCTTTTTATTGATGGATAATTCTCTCTTATTTCTCTATTTACAAAAGCTAAATTATCCTTAATTTTATTCGATCGATAAGAAGCAAATGTAACTTTATTCTTATTTAGTGGAAATAGAAGGCAATAGAACATATGTATCGATCTTATAAAATACTTTATAATAATAGTAGGTACTAGTCTTAATAAATTCATATTAGATACCTACCCCTTACTTTAATTTTAGTATATTGGAATAAATATAGTTTACCTGTTTATGCAATACAGGTACTTGATTATCTTTCGAATAGAAAATGTTTAAAACCCTTTTCCTCTCTTCAGAATATAGTTCTGGTTCATAAACAGCCTTCTCTAATTCTATTAAAAGCTCTTCAAAGGTCTGTGATTTAGGTCCAGGAGTTACATCAAAGTAGTTAAAATACATCTGATTAGATTTCTGCAAATATTGGTTTAAATCATAAGAGAAAAATAGTACTGGACGATCTAGTAACAAGTAATCAGTATAGCAACTTGAATAATCAGTTAGCAGAATATCCGTATACTTAAGTAATAATTGTGGATCATAATCTTCTTCACTTATATCAATGATATGGTCATAAATTGTTGGTAGCTGTCCATGACTATACATATGTCGTTTTACAAGAAAAGTATATCCCGTTTGCTCACAAAAATTATTAAGCTTTTGAAAGTCAAAAACTATATTAATATCCATCTCTAATTTCCCAAAATTACGATGAGTTGGCATATACAAGATAATTTTATTAGTTTTAATCCAATCTGGAATTTGTGTATCTTCTTCAGATTCGTTAAAAAAAACATCATTTCTTACCTGACCGAGTTGTAAAATATTTCCCTTTGGCACTAAAAATGTATGCGGATAATAGGAAGATACGTGATCACTAGTCGATACTATGTAATTTTTCCTTGCTTGATTCGTTTTCACTACAAATTTTCCAAAGAAACGTTTTAACCAGCTTTTATCGTTTAAAACTTTGTAAGTAAACGTGTTTTTATTTGCTCCCCATACTTTTTTTAATCCAACCCCATGCCAGGTATTATAGGATATTGCTCCACCTAAAAAAGATTTACTAAAATCATCATTTATGGAATGAGAGTGAATGACTAATTTAGCACGAAGTTGATAAAATATTCCTTTTAATGAATGTTTTTTATATGTTAAATAACCATAACTCTCTAGTTTTTTTACAACTTTTTGGTTGCTAGTTATCCAGACACATTTTAATTTAGGATATTTTGACATCTCCAAAAATAAATATTTAGTGTTACCTCTAAACCCTTGACCGTTTTCTCCTCCAAAAACAACCAAATTTTGCTGTTTAGGAAAGAACCTTGAGATAAAATGTATAGTAATAATAATGGATCTCTTTCCTATTAGTCTTAACTTCTTAACTTTTTTGCTATTTATAGAAATCAAGATTAGTAGCAATAAAGAAATAATTAATATATCTTTATATTCCATGCAGCTCGCCTCTATTTTTTATAGTTATATCATCTGTTTTCTCGATGTCTCTTTTGCATTTTTCTTTGCAATCTGTTTTCTAACTACAATATTTTGACCGTCAAGACAAGTTTCATTATCTGCTAACAATTGAAAGACAACTTCTCCAACATGCTCTGGTTGCATTATCGTACTAGGATCCTCATCTGGTGCTAACACTCTTCTCAGTTCAGTAGCACATCTACCAGGAGATATGCAATAAACCAGAATGCCATAATCAGATAATTCCGCCGATAACGTATCAGACATATTTATTAATGCAGCTTTAGAAGAAGCATATGATAGCCAACCTGGGCGTGCAGAACTGCCTGCAGTTGAAGCTACATTTAATATCTTCCCTCCTGTTTTCTTCATAAACTTAACGACTTCCTTAGTAATATTAAATACCGAATGAACATTTATTTGATATGTTTTTTCCCAATCTTCTACAGAAGTTTCTAATAATGATTTAGGATTGGCATATCCTGCAACATTTATCAACATATCGACAGTTTTATATTTTTCTCCTAAATTATCAATTAAATTATGAACCTCATAATAATTAGTTAGATCAATTGGATAATAGACAATATTTTTCCCACTGCTCATTAGACTTACCGTTTCTTTCAAACCTTCTTCTGTTCTGGATAATAAAATGAAATTCTTTATATCATTTTGAGAACTCAAAGCGATTGCAATTGCTCTTCCTATACCTCTACTTGCTCCAGTTATAATACATGTTTTTGACATTAATAATCCCCCAATAAAATAGTTTCCTTATGAATTGCCTCTGCAATAATTCGATCTATCGGTTTTGTGATCTTAATGTTGTATTCAGAGCCTTTTAGTATCGAAATTTCTGAATTAAAATAATGGAAATATAAACCTGCATCCTCTGTAAAATGTAATTCATCTTCTCTTGCACACTCATGTGCGTATAATATTTTTTTTGTATTGTATTTATGTGGCAGTTGTACATTAATTAATTCTTCACGTTTTAAAATACCTTCCACAATTGATTTTCCATTTAACACCGTAAAAGGTATATCCAGACCTAAGATAGCGCTTTCATTATTTGCGTGAATTAATTTCTTAAATGTATCAGGCGTTACAAATGGTCGGACGGATTCATGAATTATGGTATTTTCGTATGAAGCTTTCTTTAATCCTTTATAAACAGACTCTTGCCTACTTTCTCCACCTTCAACACAAAATATTGGCTTCGTAAATCGATAATCACTTATTATTTGCTGAGTTTTATGTATAAAATTAGTAGGACATGGAATAATAATCTCTTTAATTTCCGAAATATTATCGATTTTTTCTAATACATGGATAAATATTGGCTTACCTGCTAATAATAAGAATTGTTTTGGAGTATTTAATTGCATCCTCTTACCAACTCCACCTGATAACAAGATAAAGCTAAATTGCTTCATGGCTCCCCTCCTCATTAATAAACAAAAAACACTTTATAATTAAATTATAAATTAAATTCTAAAAATTTACACTAAATTTACAAACTTATTTAAAAAAATAAAAGAGGAAATTTTTCCTCTTTTATCTATTAATTATTCTGTCTATCTAACAGAAGTGCTTCTTGCTGCCTCTTAAATGCTTCTTCTCGATATGATTTTCGCTCTTTTTTTGACATTTTTTTAAATTCCTTTAGAAACTTTTCATACTTAGGAATTACTTCTTCAACTGTACCAAAGTCTTTTACCATTCCGTATTCTAACCAAAGAATTTTCTCACAGAACTGTTTCATTTGCCCTATGGAATGACTAACAAAAATCATTGTCTTCCCTTTTTCTTTAAATTCTTTCATCTTATTCAAACTTTTTTCAGCAAAAGCCTTATCTCCAACAGATAATGCCTCATCTATAATTAAGATATCTGGGTTAATATTAACAGAAATAGCAAAGCCAAGCCTAGACTTCATCCCACTTGAATATGATTTAACAGGTTGATCAATAAACTTCTCCAACTCTGCGAATTCAATAATCTCAGGTTCTAGTCCCCTTATTTCTTCTTTAGTAAACCCTAACATAAGCAACTTCAATTCAATATTATCTCTACCTGTAAGATCATTTTTCAAGCCAGCAGCAACTGCAATTAATGCAGCCTGACCATTGATTTCTACACTTCCTTTTGTCTCAGGGACAATACCTGCTATAATATTAGATAATGTAGATTTACCAGAACCATTAATTCCTACAAACCCTACAATATCCCCTTTTTCAGCTTCAAAATTAACGTCAGTAAGCGCATAAAAATCTTCACCATAACTTTTTGGGGTAATTAAATCTAATAGCCGTTCTTTTGTACCGTTATATAATTTATATTTCTTTGAAATATTTTTGGCGATAATCGCTTTTTTCATTGTCATCACAAGCCTTTATAAGTAATCAATAAAATGTCGACGGAATTTTACATGGAGCATAGATCCGAATAGGAACAATACAATAACAATTCCCCAGAACACTAAAGTATACTCCCATTGAGTTATAAAATACCATTCCGTACCAAATAAAGCAGCTCGATATCCCTCGATGAGATAATAAAGTGGATTTAATTTTAAAATAGTTAATACCTCTGCAAACTCATCTCCTACCATACTGAGTGGCCACAAGACACCCGATATATAAAGAAACATTCGAAGTACTGAATTAAGCAACATATGAACATCTCTAATAATTGTTGATAGTGTCGACGTTATTAAGGATAGAGCAAATATTAAAGCGATTGCTGCAAAGATATAATAAATCAATTGCAGATAATATATTGAAGCGTAATATCCAATAAAGTTTAATAAGATAATTGATATTCCGAGCATGACAAGGTGAACATAAAACTGCGAAAAAATTACATACCCAGGAATAATACTCATAGGAAAGTTCATTTTAGATAACATCTTCAATCGCGAGTAGATAGATTTCGATCCCTGTATTGTTCCCTGATAAAAAAAGATCCAAAGAAAGAACGCCGCTAATAGCCAGCTAAAAAAGTCAACCTCTTGTCCATCGCTTAAGGGGACATCTTCTCTACTTCTAAGTGTTGTAAATACAAACCAATAAATAACAATTTGAATAGCTGGATTTAATATTTCCCAAAGAATGCCTAAATAGTTATTTTTATTCTTACTCTTTAGTTCATAAATGGAAAGCCTTCTAAGCAAATAAAAATGATCTATTTGTTCTTTAATAACTTTAAGTGCAGATTTCATACGTATATCCTTTCAAGTATCAATATACCATCGTCTTTTTTACGTTATTAAATTATACAAGTAAAAATTATAAAACACAATGAAAATCAAAAACCTGTTTAAAAAGTTATCCTTTAAAAACTTTCTCTATTACACGTTTACTAGCTTCGCCATCTTCTAGATAACAAAATTTTTGATAGAATTCTTCAGTTGTAGCAGATGGTATAAAGCCATTTTCTTCAAGTTGAGATATTTCTTTAATAATTTCTTCCGTTGTTTTTACCAAAGGTCCTGGTGCTTTCAGTTCAAAATCAAAGTAAAACCCCCGTAAATTATCGCGGTATTCTTCTATATCATATACATAAAACAACATAGGTCTTTTTAAGTTTGCATAGTCAAAAAAAACGGAAGAATAGTCGGTAATTAATAGATCAGCTATTAAATACAACTCTCTAATATCCTCATGTTTTGAGAAATCATAAATGAATCCTTCATATCCTTTTAAGTCCAATTTTTCAGCAACTAGATAGTGAAGTCTTAACAAAATAATATAATCTTTACTAAAACGTTTTTTTAATTGATCAAAGTCCATTTGTAAATCAAACTTATACCTTCCCTTTGCATAAAACTGGTTATCTCTCCATGTAGGTGCATATAAAATTATTTTCTTATCTAATGGTAAATTCGCTATTTCTTTTATATTATTAATACTTTCTTGGTTATTCGCATTAATCAAGAAGTCATTTCGAGGATAACCCGATTCTATAATTTCCCTATCAAATTGAAACGCTCGTTTAAATATTTCAGTAGAATATGCATTAGCCGATACTAAAAAGTCCCATTTACTCGATTCCTTAAGGAAATTCTCCTTGTATTTAGTTGTATTTGTACCAGGCATATGAACTTCTTCCATATCAGCTGCTAATCTTTTTAAGGGGGTACCATGCCATGTTTGTAAATACTTTGTATGCTTTGGTTTTGGTATCCACAATGGTAACCTACTATTCGAAACCCAAAACTCAGCTCTTGCCATCAAGTAAACCCATTTCAACGACATCCTTCTTACAGTTTTTATATTCTCTATTTGAAAAGCATCCTTATATCTTCTATCAAAAATCCAATACATTTTATAGTCTAAATCACTATCTAATAATCTCTCGTATATCGCTCTTGGATTATCACTATATTGTTTACCTAAAAAGCTTTCAAAGACTATTAAATTTTTTTTCACAGGAATCCTAGCTATTATAATAAATACTAACTTTAAAAACTTTTGTATAATTCTGGACAGCTTCTTTTTCATCTTTTTTACTCCTCAAAAGTTAATGCCTTTACTTGTTTATAAGTCTCTTTCTATTCATATTATAATTCATTTCTTAGTAAAAAGGCCTGTTTTAACAGACCTTTTTACTAAGAACTATTTAAAAATCCTATCAACTACTCTTTGAGCAGCTTTTCCGTCCTCTAATGAACAGAACTTTTTCTGAAATGATTTATAGTTATCCTTATGATTATAAATAACTTTATCTATGTTCAATACATTTTGTATAATTTCCTGAGTATTAAAGACAAAAGGACCAGGAGCTTCCTTTTCAAAATCTAAATAAAACCCTCTTAAATTATCTCTATATTTCTCTAGATCATAAGTGAAGAACAACATAGGCCTACCTGTATTGGCAAAATCAAACATGACTGATGAATAATCTGTAATTAAAATATCAGTCACTAATAATAATTCTTGAATGTCCGGATACTTAGACACATTTTTAACGAAATCTTTTAAATCTTCATCTATTTGCAGCTTATTGTTAATGACGACATGCATTCTTAATAAAACTATATATTCATTACCTAACTGTTCTTTCATTTTATACAAATCCATATTTATATTAAATAAGAATTTATTTTTGTTATTCGTTTGATCATCCCTAAATGTTGGAGCATACAATATTACTTTCTTATTATCAACATTAAGTCTATTTTTAACTTTATTAATTGTATCTTGTAAGCCGTCCTTATAAAAAATATCATTTCTAGGGTAGCCCACTTCTAAAATTTCATTATTATATTTAAACGCACTCTTAAAAGCTTTTGTAGCATATCTACTAGGAGAAATAAGATAATCCCAACTTTGAACTGCTTTTCCTATTCTTTCTAAGTAATCATCGCTTCTACCATGTATTTCCTCTAAATCAAACAACATTTTCTTTAATGGGGTACCATGCCATGTTTGTAGATAGGTAGTAGATTTCCTTTTCTTTATATACGAAGGGAAATTCTGATTATTAACCCAATAACCTGCTCTTATTAAATAATAATAATATAACGGGCTTAATCTTTTAATTTTTACAGTGTTTTGATCAACGAATCTGTAATTATTATTATAAACCCAGATTTTTTTATAACTAAGCTCTTGTTTTAATATCTCCTCATATATATTTTTAGGGCTATCTCCATATTGCTTACCCAGTCCGCTTTCAAAAAGAATTAAATTCTTATCAACTGGGATAATTTTCGTTCCCAGATTATAAAAAAGCTTCATGCTAGGAAAATAATATTTACTCTTACGATACTTTTTGAAGAGAGCATTTAAAAACATAGCAATTTTAGGATTGTCGCTTATATTTCTTTTAGCACTATATTTACTTATTACTTTATATATTCTTTCAGAAGATAATTTATCTTTGTACTTAATAAATTTATTAGCTTTCTGTTTATAAATATCTTTCACAACAAAATTATTTAATGCATATTCTTCAATTAAATTTAATAAATTATTTTCATTAAAACATATTTCACCTGGTAAATCGTTGTTTAAGTCCAAATGAGACGGCCTATTTCCAATAAATCTTTTTCGATCAAATTGATAATATATTATCGGTTTATCTAGAAAACTAAAATCAAAAGCAACGCTTGAATAATCGGTAATCATAAGTGCACTTTCTTTAATTAACTGTTGTACATCAACTTCACCTTGGTTTATTATTCTTACGTTTTTATCTTGAAAGTGCTTTCTGAATCTTTGCATGTTTGGGTGTAAGCAAAAAATAATTTCAAAATTATGTTCCCGCGAAATTTTATGCAAATCCTTATTATTAATTAAAGCTTTATAATTACAAAAATACTCGCTTTCCAGAAAATCATCATCAGTAATAATCCAATCTCTCCAAGTAGGGATAATTAATAATTGTCTTTTCACTGTACCTTTACCATCAAAAAGAGTATCAAATCTGGATAAACCCGTTACGAAAACATGTCTTGGATCATAATTAAAATCATTAACAATCATTTGCTTTTCAAAGTCAGAACTAACCATAAAAAAATCAGTATCAAAATTAGGAGCATTTTTCCCATAATTAGCTACCATATTTTTAGTGCCCATAATGCCATGCTGAAGAAAAACCTTATCAGCTTTTACCTTTTTCTTAAATGCATAGGTTCTTATAGGATATAGATAATCAGGATGGTGAGATGAAACAATTTTTTCCGCCATTATAGTCTTTAAAATATGTTCCTTAGACTTGTACAAAAGAACATTACCATATTTTTCCACGTTTTTCCTTTCGGGTGAATCTTTATCTATTACATAGTATACTCTTTTCTCTGGATAATTCTCTCTAATATGCTTAAAAAAAGCATAACCTGTGTCTTGAGCTTTATAAGTCCTTTCACCTATAATCCATGTTTTTTTGTTATATTTTACTTTTCTAATTAGCCAAGACCAACGCATTAATTTTCTCATATAATTAAATACATCTGTTGAATAATTGTAAACTTCAAATGACAAGTTTTCTTTTTTAAATGTATAGTATGGATTAACCACTATTGCCTTGTGCTTATGCTTAATATATAAATCCTTTAGAAATAATTTAGCTTTAAATGTTGGTCTCCCAATTCTAATGTACTTTTCTTCATGCATATCATGCATCGAAACTTTAAGAAACAGATCGTATATATCTTCTGTTATATCCTTTTTTTTAAACAATTCAGCTATATTGATTGTAGCTTTATAATAGTAACGATTTAAACCAAATCTATAAGTAACTTCCTCATTCCTATGAGTTAGTTTAAGGCCATTGATTTCCAACTTACTCCCAGTATTTCTACCTAATAGTAAAATACTTCCAGTGGTAATAATAGAATTTTTTGTGAAAAGTTTACCTTCTATATTTATACAACCATGACTTTTTTTAAACTTATCAATTTGAATTTTTGTAGGAGAGTATGGTTCTCCATTTACAATTAACGATAAATTCCCCTTTGTAGTCAGATAATTTATAACTGAATCACTGTTGTAATAGTAAAATGGTAATTTAACTATTTCAGTTAATGCAAATCTGCCACATCGTATTAAATATTCACATAATATTTCATTATCTTCATTAATTATTTTACAATTATCGTTTGTATACTTTTCTTTACTAACTTCAGATAATGGTGTACGTACCTTAAAATACCAATCATAGGAAACACCGGAAATTAAATAATTGTTTTTTATTATTTCATCAAGGTTCACCTCAAACTTAAACTCATGTGTCGGTTTAATCTCTACAATTTTAAAACTTTCATCAGTTTCTCTAGACACCAGCCATAATTCTTTTGCACAGTAACTATCTTTATTAAAAGCCCCTGTAATTACAAGTTTATTTTCCATTTGGATATAGCTTATATTTCTTTTTAATTTATTTATTTTTTTTTTCTTTGATGATGAAAATATATTCATTTAAATCCCCTGCATTCTAGTAGTTTTAATTAGTTTAACAAAAATTATAATGCATTATTCTACAAATTTCTTTGTACTACAAAAATTTTATTATAATTGTTAAAAGTTATTTATTTAAAATCTGAACTAATTCAGATCAAAATAATTAAATCTGTATATATTCTAACACGACGGAATGATATCAATAAAGAATTGTAGAAGAAGATATAAACTCAAACAGAATGATAAAAATAACCATAAATTATTTTATACAAATTTAATAAAATTAGAGTTTATATTATGTAGTTGCTTGGCTGAATTGATTGGGAGATTCAACTGAACTCAACCCTGCCAATTTAATCTTTGGATCGTGCATGGTTGAACGAGTAAATATATTCTTCAATCCGACTTTTAATTCTTCATAGCTTACTAATTTTTCACCATAATACATTTCTTGCTTTAAAATGCCAAAAAAATTCTTCGTAGGTGCATTATCTGCGCAAGTGACTTTGCGCGACATGCTTTGGAATATTTTATTTTCTTTTAGTGTCCTCACTTACTGATTGTGTTGGTAATGCCAGCCTTGATCGGAGTGGATCCAGTACAGTAGGCTACCCGACTCTTCAGTATCCCTATTAATTCTATTAAAGGGGGCATGACAAAATTTAATGTTGGGCCTTTTTTGATGTCATACGTAATAATTTCTCCGTTATAAAGGTCAAGAATCGGATTTAAGTATAACTTCTCTTCGCCTAGACATTTGAATTCCGTTATGTCTGTTACTAACTTTTGAAGTGGAATAGATGTGCTAAAACGGCGGGACAACCGATTTTTCGCTACCTTTCCAACTCTCCCATTATAAGAGTTGTATTTACGGGATTTCCGCATGAACTTCACACATTTTAATCCTAGTTCCTTCATTATGCACTTGGTGCAATGCCCAAATTTCTTTAAATCTTTTGTAATTCGTTTATAACCATAATGTTCATGAAAGGTTCTAAATAGTTTTGTGATGAGCTCTTTTAATTCTGTTTCTGTATCTTCTCTGTCATAGCGTTCCATATGATAATGATGGGTTGCTTCAGGAATCCCTACAGTAGGAAAAATATCTTTTAATCGGAATCCTTCTTCTTTGATTTCGAATGCCAATGCAGTTTGTGATTTTCGTAGAAGACATTCGGATTCCCCCGAAAAGCTTTTAGCTTTTTTAAGTATAACCTTAGTAGTTTCTTGTTACCTTGCTATAAGCTCTCTGACCCTACATAGCCAAAGGTTTTCTAAACCATTAAAATCAAATAGATAGTTTACTTAAAATACATCTAAAAATAATGTATCATATTCGGACTTCTTAATCACGTTATTATCACAAGAAATCGAACAGAGAGAAAAGACAGCTTTAGATATACGTCTTAAAAAAGCAAAGCTTTCCTACATCAAAAGCATTTATGACTTCGATTTTAGTTTTTAACATAGTATAGATGAACGAAGAATTAAAGAAATGTTATCCGGTAGATATATTCATAATGGATATAACATTTACTACTGGGGCCACTAGGGTTAAGAAAGACACATTTAGCCATTTATATGGCTTTCGAGGCTATTACAAACAGTCACCAAGTCCTTTTTATTAATGCCAATAATTTTATACCTGAGTGCCAGAAGGCAGAAAAACAAGGGTGAATCCAACGGATTATTAAAAAGGTATAGTCCCCCAGAACTACTAATTATTGATGAACTAGGTTATTTAGCTTCGATGAACTGAGCGCAAACACGCTTTTTCAAATCATATAAGAAGATATGATCATGGCGCAACGATTATTATTTCAAATAAATCGTATGTTGAATAGGGAAAGATCTTTGGAGATGGAGGATTAGCAACGGCCCCTGGATCGTTGTGACTGCTAAACTAAAGTAGACAGTTTCCGCTAGATTAGAAGAAACACTTATTTACCCAAATATACCAGTAAAATATATAGCTCTCCCATTGTATGATATTTAAGATTATACACACATCAATGG